>NZ_JBICCO010000068.1:0-39991 GCF_043119405.1 Achromobacter sp. 413638 | reverse complement strand
ACCCCGCCGCCCCCCGCCCCCCCCCCCCCCCCCCCCCCCCCCCCGCCCCCCCCCCCCCCCCCCCAGGCCCGCCGGCGCGATACAGGGCGCCGGGCTGGCGACGCGCCGGCGTCAGGCGCCCGGAACGTGGGTTTCGTAGTCTTGCGACAGCGTTTCCAGGGCGGACCAGAACGGGCCGGGCTGGCGGCCTTCCAGCCGGGCCGACAGCACGCGCAGATGGGCATGCCAGCCTGCTGCCACGTCGACCATGGCGGCGCGGTCGGCCAGCTTGCGGTGGGTCAGCGTCAGCAGCGTTCCCTTGTCTTGGGCCTTCAGTTCGAACAGGACTTCCGACGGCTGCCCGGGCGAGCCGCCCCAGGTGTAGGCCAGCGCACGCGGCGGCTCGCAGCGCGTGATCACGCCTTGCGTGGTCACGCCGTTTTCATAGGCGCGGAAGGGCTCGGGCGTGGGCTCGTCCACCGACGAGAGCTGATTGTGCAGGAACCGCAGCGTGACGCCGCCGCCCACCCGCAGCTCCATGTCGCCGCTGGCCAGCCACTGGCCGCGCTTGTCGGATTCGGTCAGGTACGCCCAGACCGTTTCGATATCGGCAGGCAGCAGGCGTTGGAAGCGGATGGTGGCGGGGTCCAGCACGGTGCCGTGGTCATTCATGGCTTTCTCCTGTTTGCGGTGTCGGACGCGGGTTCGCCAGCAGCGCGGTTTCCAGCGCGTCCAGCTTGTCCGACCAGAATCGTTCATAAAAGCGCAGCCATTGCATGGCCTCGGCCATGGGTTCGGGATTCAGGCTGCAGACGTGGTTGCGGCCGCGGATCGACCGCCGGATCAGTCCCGCGCGCTCCAGGGCCTGCACATGCTTGGAGGCGCCGGCGAAGCTCATGCGCAGGGGCGCTGCCAGCTCGCCGATGGTCAGGTCGCCCTGCGACAGGCTGCGCAGCATGTCCCGGCGCGTGGGATCGGCCAGGGCGCGGAACACGGCATCCAGATCGGGGGCGGGGAGAGATTCAACCATAAGGTTGAATATAGCGGAGGCTGAGTCGCAAGCTCAATCGTTTGGTTGAATTAATTTGTAAATGGCGCCTGAGCCCTGCGCGGTCGGGCAGACCCGCATCGCGGCGAGGCCGCTAGGGATTGGATTCCGCCGCCGCTTCCAGCGCGCCGTCATGCCTGGGCAGGTCGTCGGTGATCTCGAACCAGGGCGCGCGGTCGGCCACGTGGCAGTGCGCCGATGGCCGCACGCCGGGATCATCGTCCAGCGCGCCCAGCGGCAGTCCATAGACCTCCGGCGTCTGGTCCAGGCGGCTCAGCAAGGGCGTGCCGCAGGCCTCGCAGAAGCCGCGATAGTTGCCCGGCGATGAGCAATACCAGGTGATGTGGTTCTCGCCGCGCGTCCATTTGAAGTCGGCGGCCTGGACCGTGGCGCGGGTGCGGAAGGCGGCGCCGTGCGCCTTGCGGCACATGCCGCAATGGCAATTGACGACGTCGGTGAGCGGGCCGGCGATTTCATAGGCCACGCGGCCGCAGAGGCAGGAACCTTTGATCATGATGTCGCCTCGCTCAGGTGTGTAAGGGCACGTCTTCGAATATACCCGCGGCGCGCGGCGCCGGCGTGGCGGCAAATGACAAGAGTCTTTCAGTCGGTTGCCTGACCCCGATTTTCGGCCAATTGTTTCCATCTTCGGGTCATCGCGCTGTCATGCCCCAAAAACAGAATGCCGACATCGACGAACACATCAAGGGGGTCGCGATGAATTACGCCATCGACGTGCAGGGCCTGAGCAAATCCTTCCATGCCGGCGCCAAGGCGCTGGACGATGTCAGTCTGCAGGTGGCCGACGGCGAAATGGTCGCCTTGCTGGGCGCGTCCGGTTCCGGCAAGTCGACGCTGCTGCGCCATCTGGCCGGTTTCGTCGCGGGCGACGCGGCCTCGGGCAGCGTCACGGTCAATGGCCAGCTGATCCAGCGTCGCGGCAAGCTCAGCCGGCAGGTGCGAGGCGCGCGCGCCAGTATCGGCTTCGTGTTCCAGCAGTTCAATCTGGTGGGCCGCCTGCCGGTGATCACCAACGTACTGACCGGCATGCTGCCGCGCGTGCCGCTGTGGCGCAGCCTGACGCGCTGGTTCCGGCGCGACGAAGTCCGCGCCGGCCTGGACGCGCTTGCCCAAGTTGGTATAGACGACTATGCATTCCAGCGCGCCTCGACCCTGTCCGGCGGCCAGCAGCAGCGCGCCGCCATCGCGCGCACGCTGGTGCAGAACGCCCGCGTCATCCTGGCCGACGAGCCGATCGCCTCGCTGGATCCCGAATCCTCGCGCCGCGTGATGGACACGCTGGCGCAGATCAACCGCAGCCGCAAGGTGGCCGTGGTGGTGTCGCTGCACCAGGTCGACGTGGCGCTGCGCTATTGCCCGCGCGTGGTCGCGCTGCGCCACGGCAAGGTCGTCTACGACGGCCCCAGCGCCAACCTGACGCCGGCCATGCTGAGCGAGCTTTACGGCTCTGAGCTCAACGAACTGCTGCCCGAAACCGCCATCGCCGCTCCCGCCATGCCGGGATTGGCGCCGCTTGCCCGCCTGGTCGCCGCCTGAGCGCATTCACTTTTTCACCCGGAGCCCTTCATGCTACGCAGAACCGCCATCACCTTTATCGGGGCCATCCTCGCCGCCGCCGCGCTGCCCGCGGCCGCGCAGGACGGCAAGACCCTGAACTTCGGCATCATTTCCACCGAGTCCTCGTCCAACCAGAAGCAGGTCTGGCAGCCCGTGATCGACGACCTGAGCCGCGCCATCGGCGTGCCGGTCAAGCCTTTCTTCGCCTCCGACTACGCCGGCATCATCGAAGGCATGCGCTTCAACAAGGTGCAGATGGCCTGGTATGGCAACAAGTCGGCCATCGAGGCGGTGGACCGCGCCAACGGCGAGGTGTTCGCCTCGGTCATCGACAAGGACGGCAACCCGGGCTACTGGTCGCTGCTGATCGTCAACAAGGACAGCGACCTGAAGACGCTGGACGACGTGCTCAAGCTCGGCGCCAGCCTGAGCTACGGCGCGGGCGATCCCAACTCCACGTCCGGCACCGCCGTGCCGGGCTATTACCTGTGGGCCGCCAACAAGATCGAGCCCAAGACCTTCTTCAAGACCGTGCGCGCCAGCAACCACGAAGCCAACCTGCTGTCGGTGATCAACAAGCAGGTGGACGTGGCCGTCAACAACACCGAGTCGCTGGAACGCTATCGCATCAGCACCGGCAAGGACGCCAACGAGCGCGTGCGCGTGTTGTGGAAGTCGCCGCTGATTCCGGCGGATCCGCTGGTCATGCGCAAGGATCTGCCGGCCGATCTGAAGGCCCGCATCCGCGACTTCTTCGTCAACTACGGCAAGGGCAAGGACGCCGAGCGCGAACTGGCCAACCTGAAGGCGCTGACCTACAAGGGCTTCCGCGCGTCCGACGATCAGCAGCTGGTGCCGATCCGCCAGATCGAGCTGGCGCGCGCCAAGGCCAAGGTCGAGGCCGACACCACGCTGGGCCAGGCCGAAAAGCAGAAGCAGCTGGCGGAGCTGGATCGCAAGCTGGCGGACCTGGGTCAACCTACCGCCAAGCAGTAAGCGCTGGCGGCGGACCGGATCCGACATCCCGGTCCGCCGCGACGATGCCGCCGCGCCGCGGGGCGCGCCGGCATGCGAGCTTTGTTCTCTTTCATCCCCGCGGAGCGTGATCAATGAATATGGCCCTCCAGGCTTCCCGTACCTCCGTCGCCCCGCGCTCGTCGCTGCCCATGCTCATCACATGGGCCGTCATCCTGGCCCTGCTGGCCATGTCCTGGCGCGGCGCCGACATGCGGCCGATGGACCTGTTGCGCGATTCCGGCAACATGGCGCAGTTCGCCGCCGACTTCTTCCCGCCGAATTTCCGCGACTGGCGCATGTACCTGGACGAAATGATCGTCACGGTGCAGATCGCTGTCTGGGGCACCTTCCTGGCCATTGTGCTGGCCGTGCCGCTGGGCCTGCTGTGCTCGTCGAACATGGTGCCGGCCTGGGTCTACCAGCCCATGCGCCGGCTGATGGACGCTTGCCGCGCGATCAACGAAATGGTCTTCGCCATGCTGTTCATCGTGGCCGTCGGCCTGGGCCCGTTCGCCGGCGTGCTGGCGTTGTGGGTTCACACCACGGGCGTGCTGGCCAAGCTGTTCTCCGAGGCGGTCGAGGCCATCGACCCGCGCCCCGTGGAGGGCGTGCGGGCGACCGGCGCGAACGCGCTGGAGGAAATCGTCTACGGCGTGATCCCGCAGGTGTTGCCGCTGTGGATCTCGTACTCGCTGTACCGTTTCGAATCCAACGTGCGCTCGGCTTCTGTCGTGGGCATCGTGGGGGCGGGCGGCATCGGCACCGTGCTGTGGGACATCATCCGCAGCTTCCGCTACGCGGAGACCTGCGCGGTCATGATCATCATCGTCGCCTTCGTGGTCGTGATCGACATGACCTCGGCGCGGATCCGCAAGGCCCTGGTGTAGCGCGGAGGGGGCCGCGTGTCGCGGCCCCGTTCATGCCCCGGCGCAGAGCGCCTGCAGCGCGGGCAGGGCGACCAGGCCCAGCAGTCGGGCCGTGTGCAGGTTTGATGCCGACACCGCCGGGCGCGGCATCAGGAAGTTCAGCGTGCCCAGGCAGGCGCCGTCCAGCACCACCGGCACGTTGATCACCGAGCGCAGTCCCAGCGCCTGGATGGCGGCATGGTCGTCGAAGAAGGCCTGGATCGCGTCCTCGCCTTCGCCCACGAACACCTTGTGTTCAAGCAGGACATGCCGGCCCCACGCCGTGCCGGCCTTGTCCTTGCCGCCGCCCGGCGGGTAGGCGGACGGATTCGAACTGTACAGCCGGACCACGCGCATGCGCGCCGCATCATGCCGGTTGACCGTGAACAAGGCGTGGGCCAGCGCCGCGCCGGCGTAGGCGTCGATCGCCGCGAGCGCGGCCAGCGGATCGGCATCGGCGTAGGCCTGCTCGATCCGCCGCAATTCGTCCTGCCCTGCGGCTGGAAGCGGCAGCAAGGCGCTCATTCGGCCGTCACTCCCAGTTCCTTGATCAGCTTGCCGTATTTGTCGGCATCGCGCGTCAGCGTCTTGGCGAACTGCTCGGGCGTGGTGTCCAGCAGCAGCACGCCCATGTCCGCCATCTTCTTGACGACGTCGGGCCGTTTCAGGATCAGGTTGATTTCCTTGTTGAGCCGGGTCGTGAGGTCGGCCGGCAGGCCCGCCGGACCGAACGCGCCGTACCAGACCGACAGCTCGTAGCCGGGCAGGGTCTCGGCCACGGTCGGCGTGCCCGGCAGCAGCGGCGAGCGCTGTTCCTCGGTGACGGCCAGCAGCTTGAGCTTGCCGCTCTGCACGTGCGGCAGCGTTTGCGTGCCGGCGCTGAACAGGACCTGGGTGCGGCCGGCCACTGTGTCCAGCACGGCGGGCGCGCCGCCCCGATAGGGCACGTGCACCATCTTCACGCCCGCGGCCTTCTCGAACAGCGCCGCGCTCAGGTGATTGGTCGAACCCTGTCCGGCCGAGGCGTAGGCGACCTTGTCGGGATTGGCCTTCAGGTAGTCGATGAACTCGCGCACATTGTTCGCGGGCACCGAGGGATGCGTGACCATGGTGTTCGTCACCAGCGCCAGTTCGGCGATGGGCGTGAAGTCTTTCACGCCGTCGAATGGCATGTTGGCGTACAGCGCCTGGTTCATCGTGTGCGTGCTCATCGAGCCCACCAGCAGCGTGTAACCGTCCGGCTTGGCGCGCGCGACATAGGTGCTGCCGATGTTGCCGGACGCGCCCGAGCGGTTCTCCACGATCACCGATTGCTTCAGCGATTGGGTCAGTCCCTCGGACAGCACGCGCGCCAGGATGTCGGTGGAACCGCCGGCTGCCCAGGGCACGATCAGGGTGATCGGCTTGTCGTCGGGCCAGGCGGCCCGGCTCAGTTCGGGCGCCGTCAGCGCGAGACCCAGGGCCGCGGCGGCCAGCTGTTTCAGGAATGCTTGCTTCATCTTGTTTACCCCTTGCTGTGTGTGCCGGTCTCGATGCCGGCTGGAATCCGATATCCGATGGCCGGGATCTAGTGTGCTGTCCCGCAGATACGCCCGCACGAAATCCACCCCTAGCCGCCATGGCGTCGTTGGATGAATTTCGTTATGCGCACGCATCTACGGGACAGCACACTAGCGACCCACCGCGTAGCCCTGCATGCCGCGCGGATTCGCGCCCGCGCGCAGCAGCAGCCCGCCTTCCGGCGCCGCTTCGCGGGTACAGGCGCTGATGCGGCCCTCCGACCAGGCCGGACCGATCACCACCTCGTGGCCGGCCTGGCGCAAGGCTTCAATGGTGGCCGCGGGCATGCGCGATTCCACCGTGACGCGGTTGCGCTTGAACGCGCGGGGCCAGAACGAACCCGGGAAGTGATCGACGTGCCACGATGGCGCTTCGATCGCCTCCTGCAGGTTCAGGCCGGCGGCATGGCGCAGGAAGAACTGCACCGTCCATTGGTCCTGCTGGTCGCCGCCGGGAGTGCCGTACACCATGTAGGGCTTGCCGTCGCGCAGCGCCAGGCCGGGCGATAGCGTGGTAAGCGGGCGCTTGCCCGGCTGCAGCTGGCCTGGCACGCCGTCGTCCAGCCAGGTCATCTGCAGCCGCGTGGTCAGGGGAAAGCCCAGCGCCGGCACCACCGGGCTGGACGACAGCCAGCCGCCCGAGGGCGTGGCGGCGACCATGTTGCCGTGCCGGTCGATGACGTCGATCTGGCAGGTGTCGCCCACGAACAATTCGCGTTCGGCCCATTCGGCCACGGGCGGCAGGGCGGCGAAGGTGGGCTCGCCCACGCCGAACCGGGTGTCGGACGCCGCCAGCGTGCGCCTTGCCGCGTCCAGGTCGGGCAGGCACGGTGGCCGTCCCTCGGGCTGGCCGGGCCGCCAGTCGGGGCAGGCGGTGTCATTGATCAGCGCCGCGCGCGTGCGCGCGTAAGGCTCGCTCAGCAGCGCCTGCAAGGGCACCTCCACGAAGGCGGGATCGCCGTACCAGGCGGTGCGGTCGGCGAAGGCGAGCTTGGCGGCTTCGGCGATGCGATGCACGAACTGCGGTGATTCCGGGTCCAGCCCGTCCATGCCCAGGTGGCGCAGGATGGCCAGCTGTTGCAGATGCGCGGGGCCTTGCGACCAGGGGCCGCATTTGGCCACGGTGTAGCGGCCGTACTGCACGGTCGCCGGCTCGTCATAGCCGGGCCGCCACTGCGCCAGGTCGGACTTGCGCAGCAGGCCGTGGTTGCGCTGGCCCGTGGTGTCGCGCACGGCCGCATGTGTGTAATAGGCGTCGATCTCGTCGGCGACGAAGCCTTCGTGCCAGATATGCAGCGCGGCCTCGATGCGGCCGCGGCGGTCCCGGCCCGCGGCTTGCGCCTGTTCCACGATGCGCGTGTAGGTGGCCGCGATGCCGGGCGTGCGGAACAGGGCGTCCGGCGCCGGCGCGCGGCCATTGCGCAGCCAGACCTCGGCCGAGCTGGTCCATTCGTCGCGGAACAGGGCCTGCACCGCCAGGATGGCCTGGGAGATGCGTGGCACCAATGGAAATCCGTCGCGGGCGTAGGCAATGGCAGGCGCGAGCACGTCGGCCAGCTCCCAGGTGCCGTAGTCGCGCAGCAGCGTGAGCCAGGCGCTGAAGGCGCCCGGCACGGTTGCCGGCAACAGGCCGATGCCGGGCACCAGGTCCAGACCCAGGCTACGGAAATAGGCCGGCGTCGCCAGCGCGGGCGCCGGTCCCTGGCCGCATAGCGCGCGCATGCGCTGCTCGTCTTCGCTCCAGAACAGGATAGGCACCTCGCCGCCGGGGCCGTTCAGGTGCGGCTCGACGATCTGCAGCGCGAAGCCGCCCGCCGCCGCGGCGTCGAAGGCGTTGCCGCCGCGTTCCAGCACGCCCATGGCGACTTGCGAGGCGAGCCAGTGCGTGGACGACACCACGCCGAAGGTGCCACGGATTTCGGGGCGGGCGGTGAATGCGGAGGACATGCCGGTCTGCGCCTGAAGCTGGGGACCAGGCCAGTATAGGAGCGTGAAATAACTGCGCGTATATTTATGGGCATATCTGAATAACCATATGGCTATGGGAGGCCTGCATGGATTGGGATGGCGCGCGGCTGGGCAACCGGCTCAAGCCCAGGCATCTGCGCCTGCTGGCCGACATCGCCCGGCTGGGTTCGCTGACGCGCGTGGCCGCGGCGGCGGGCATCAGCCAGCCGGCCGTGACCAAGGCGCTGGCGGAACTGGAAGACATCTTCGGCGCGCCGCTGTTCGAACGCACGGGACGGGGCCTGCGGCCGACGCCGCTGGGCGAGCTGGCGCTGCTGCGCGCCGGCCGCATGCGCCATGACCTGGAACTATGGGCGCGCGAGATCGCGTCGGTGCACGAGGGACGCTCGGCCCATCTGCAGGTGGGCGCGGTGCCCTATGTGTCGGCGACCTTGCTGAGCACGGCCGCCAGCGGGCTGTACCGGCGGCACGGCGCGACCCTGACCCTGCATCGGGCCACCACCGATCAGCTGGTGCCGATGCTGCGCGGGCATGAGCTGGACTGCGTCATCAGCCGGGCCACGTCGACGCTGGTGGCGGACGACCTGACTCACCATGTGCTCTACCGGCAGCGGCCGTGCCTGGTCGCCCATGTGGCATCGGCGCGGCGGCTTGCCCGCCGCAAATCCGACTGGGCGGCCGTGGCCGGCATGGACTGGGTCTTGCCGGCAGCCGGCACGCCGACCCGCCGGCTGATCGCCGAGCATTTCATCCACGCGGGCCTGCGCGCGCCCGCGCCGGTGCTGGAAGCCTATTCGACCGACGTGATCGAGGGCATGCTGGCGGCCGACGAGACGCTGGTTTCCGTGCTGCCTGACGACATCGCGGCGGAGGTCTGCCAGCACGGCAAGCTGGGCAAGGTGCCCTGGGATTTCGGCTGGGAGCTTCCGCCCATCAACCTGATCCGGCGCCGCGAGGCCCGGGCGCTGGTGGCGGAAGAGGCGTTCGCCGTCATCCTGCTGGAATGCTGCGCGGGGCAGAAGCGCCAGGGGCCTGGTCCCGGGGCTTAGCGTGGGGTCGCCGTGGTCGCGGTGACGGCCGCCTTCGGCGCGCCGGACAGGACCGAGCGGACCTGGTCCAGCAGGGCCGCCGCCGCGACGTCGGGCGCCTCGTTGTTGTCCAGCCGTATCAGCCGGCACCCTTCGGGTACCGGAAATTCCTGGGCGGCGCGCGCCAGCCGCTGCGCGATGTCGGCTTCGCTTTCCCGGCCGCGTCCGGCCAGCCGGCGCGCCAGCAGCGCGGGGTCGACACGGATTTCCACGGCGGTCAGCGCAGGATAGCGCGCATGCGCCTGAGGCAGGTGTGCGCGCGAACCGTTGACGATGACCGCCGCGCCGCCGGCCAGCCAGGCATCCATTTCCACGCCGATGCCGTAGCGCAGGCCGTGGCTGGACCAACGCAGCGCGAAACCGCCAAGCGCTTCGCGCCGCGAGAATTCATCTTCCGAGAGCCGCAGCGCGTCCTCGCTGGCGCCGCTGTCGCGCGTGATGTAGCGATGCGCGACGATGACGGGTTCGTCGGCACGCAACTGCGCGCGCAGCAGACGCAGCAAGGTGTCCTTGCCGCTGCCGGACGCGCCCATCAGGTAGATCAGGCGCGCGCCGTTCATGCCGCCGCCTCTCCCTGCATATAGGCCGCGCCGGCCACATCCTCGCGGCCGCCGTCGAAACGGTAATGGCGCGCGGCCAGGAAGTCCTCGCCGGGGCCGGGCTGCACGTAGACGCTGACGCCGTCGACGGGCATGGGCCGGCCGGCGAGCGGATCGGCGTAGCGGGCGATGCAGGCCTGCGCCTGGCGCAGCTCGGCGTCCGCCAGTTTTTCGCTCAGGGTGATGTGGAAGGTGAACTGGTCGAACACATAGGGGTAGCCCCAGCGCTCCAGCAGCGCGTGCTGGGCCGGCGCCAGCGGATGGCGCAGGCGCTTGGCCAGTTCCTCGGGCGTGGGCGGGGCGCGCAGCGGATCCAGTTCGCGCACGGCGGCGTTGGCCAGCGCGTGAATGCGTGCGCGGCCCACCGGGTCGCTCTCGGTCAGTCGCCAGGCCAGGAAGCCGCGCAGGGGCGCGCATTCCAGTTCGATGGCGAAGGCGCTGTGCTGAGCCGCCAGCGCGGCGGCGGCCCGGTCCACATCCGACGGCGCGGCGCCGGCGATCAGGCGGAAGGGGGGCTTGAGCGTGGCGTGCAGGCCGTAGTGGCGCGGCGCGCGCGTCCATTCCTGCGCGGCGGCGGGCATGCCGGGCTGGCGCTCAAGGGCGGCGCCCGTTTCGGCGCAGCGACCGAGCCAGCGGCTGCCTTGTTCCTGCCAGGGACCGGACGGCGCCAGGTACAGCGCGTAACGATGGGCGAGCGGCATGACCGTCAGGCCGCCTGGCGCGCGGCGGACGCGTCGTCCTGGCCCAGGAAGGCGCCGGTGGCGTAACGCAATTCGCCGCCCACGATGGTCGCGCACACGCGCGGCAGGCCGGGCACGCGATCATCCACCACGATGGCGTCGGCCAGCAGGCCCGGCGCGAGCGCGCCGCGGTCGTCCAGTCCCGCCGCGCGGGCGGGATTGCGCGAGATCAGGTCCCAGGCCTGCGGCAAGGGCAGCACGCCGTCGTGGGCCAGGCGCATCGCGGCGGCCAGCGGCGCGGGATAGTAGTAGTCGGAGGTCAGGATGTCGCACAGTTCGGCGCGGATCATGTCGGTGGCGTTGGGCGCGTTGGTGTGGCTGCCGCCGCGCACGACGTTGGGGCCGCCGAAGACGATGGCGTCGCCCAGGTCGCGGGCCACGCCAGCCGCTTCACGGGTCAGCGGGAACTCCGCGACGCCGCAGCCCAGCTGGTGGTAGTAGCGGCGGGTGGCGGCGTCCGGATCGTCATGCGAGGCCACTTTCAGGCCGGCGGCCTGCGCGCAGGCGGTGAGTTCGCGCATGGCGTCGGCCACGGCGTCGGCCGCCGCCATGGCCTGGCGGATGCGCGCCTGGAAGGTGTCCAGATCGCATTCGGCGCGGTTGGCGTATTGCAGCAGCTTGCGGTCGTCGCCCAGGCGGCGCGCCATGCCGGGCAGGTGGTCGTTCAAGGCCAGGAAGCGCACGCGGCCCTGGCGGATCCATTCCTGGGCGGTCTCGACGCCGCCGACGTGGTGGGTCTCGAAGCGCAGATGCACGCAGTGCCGCGCGCCCAGCGCCTCGCGCATGCGTTCCAGCGAATCGAACATGCGCTCGGCATAGGCTTCGCCGCGCAGGCCGCCTTCCCAGGACAGGGTGAGGCCGTGGAATTCGGTGGTGATGCCATTGGCCAGCAACTGTCGGTCGACGTCGAACAGGGCGCTGTCGTAGGGAAAGGTCACGCCGGGACGCGGCATGACGGCGCGTTCGAAGGCGTCGCCATGCAGATCCACGATGCCGGGCAGCACCAGCAGCCCGCCGGCGTCGAACCACGGCGCGTCGGAGGCGGCTTGCGGACTGTCGTCGATCCGTCCCGCGCGAAAGCGCAGGCTGGCGGGCGCGATGCCGCCGGGGGTCAGGATGCGTTGGCCTGCGATGCCGGCCAGGGGCGAGGGGGCGTGTGCGTGCGGGTTCATGGAAGCAAGTTAGCGGCTGTGCGTTACAACCAGATGTCTAGATGAATTAAAGGGCCTGCCCGGTTCGTGCGATCCCCGCCACGGCGGCCGGCTTCCGGGGCCGGCCTGCCGCCACGCCGTACTCAGTTGTCGTCGCTGACCATCAGCTGCACCAGGTCCCCCACGAACCGGGTGATGCTGTATTGCAGGGGCGCGCCTTGCTGGTCCACGTTCAGCGCCTCGACCTGCAGGATGGGGCGCGTCTTCGGCTGGCCCAGCAGCCGCGCCACCTCGGGCGAGGGCAGCGCCGCCGTGATGCGCGACCATTTGCGCGTGTAGTCGTCGATGCCGTAGTGCGCATAGACCTTGGACACGGATTTCAGCGCGGTCAGGCGTTCGGCGAAATCGGGAAAGCGCTTTTCGTCGAAGTAGTGTTCGGACGCGCTGATGGGCCGATTTTCGGCCTTGCCCGCCAGATGCACGCGCAGCAGCGGCGCGTTGCGCGGCAGGCCCAGGTGCTTGGCGATGTCGGCGGCGCGCAGCGTCTGGCTGCCCAGCGTTTCCAGGTGCCCCAGCACGCCCTGGCTGCGCAGGTTCTCGGAAAAGCGCGTGCGCTTGCCGATGGCGTAGTCGATGGCATGTTCCTGCACGAAGGTGCCGCGGCCCTGCTCGATGCGGACCAGCCCGCTCTGTTCCAGTTCACCCATCGCGCGGCGAATGGTGTGCCGGTTGACGGCGAACTTGGCGGCGAGCTCGGGCTCCGAGGGCAGCTGTTCGCCCGCGAGATAGAGCTTGTTGCGGATGTCGTCCGCCAGCGATTCGCCGATTTGCCGCCAGACGGCGATGCCGGAACCTCTTTCAACCATATGGGCGCTCGTATTGTCGCGTCGTCGTCAAGAATGGCAGTGATTGTGCACCAAGCCGGCGCGCCCGTGTAGGCCGCGATTGTCATCAAAAATTCACGCCCGGCTGTTGAACTTCTCTTCAGCACGGATCATACTCCGTCCAGTCGTCTAGACGTGTAGAGGAAAAAATGAATCATCCACAATCCGATCAGGCCGAGGCCAACGCGCAACGCGCGGCCTGGATGCGCGTGCTGGCGCTGGCCGAATCGTCCGAGCTGGATGGCGCCTTTGGCGCCCTGGGCAGCCTGCCCGCGCACCGCATGCTGCGGCCCGCGCAATCCGGCATGGCCATGGTGCGCGCGCGCAGCGGCGGCACCGGCACGCGTTTCAACCTGGGCGAGATGACGCTGACGCGCTGCGCGGTCAGCCTGGAGAACGGCGTGGTCGGCATCGCCTATGTGCAAGGCCGCTCGCTGCGTCACGCCGAGCAGGCCGCCGTGGCCGACGCGCTGCTGCAGTTGCCTGAATGGCATGAGGCCGTGCAACGGCAGCTGATCGCACCGCTGGCGCGCAGCCGCGAGGAACGCGTGGCGCGGCAGGCGCAGGTGGCGGCGCGCACGCGGGTGGAGTTCTTCACCATGGTGCGCGGGGGGTAGACCCCCCCCCGAAGCGCCTGCGGCGCTTCCCCCCCAGGGGGGGCGCCGGCTGCGGACCGGCGGAGCCGGATCCGCGCGGCCCCGCTTGGGACGGCCGTCGCTGCAACGTGGGGTGTCGTGAGTTGTGGCGGTGCGAGGCTGGGATGAAGGTGGTTTCGCGTGGTGGCGAGGCTGGTTGGTTGGAACGGAATCTGGAATTGGGAATGGACATGCATGCACACACATTGAGTCCGGCGTTGGCCGGGCGGGCGCCGCAGGCGGGGTTCGCGGATCCGGCGGTCGGGGCGCAGGCGGCGTTCCGGGTGGCGCTGGAGGCGCTGGCGCATCCGGGACGGGTGCTGGAGATCGAGGCGGATTGCGGGGTGCCGGCGGGGATGTCGCCGGCGATGGTCGCGCTGTTGCTGACGCTGGTGGATGTGGATACGCCGCTGTGGCTGCCCGCCGGCGTCGATGACGAGGTGCGCGCGTTCTTGCGTTTCCATTGTGGTTGTTCGATGGTTGATCAGCCTGGCGAGGCGCGGTTCGCGGCCTTGCCGCGCGGGCATCGGGCGCCTGCCCTGTCCTTGTTCAATCCGGGGGATCCGGCGTATCCGGACCAGTCGGCCACGCTGCTGATCGAGGCGACGGACCTGGAGCGAGGCCGCGCGCTGACGCTGTCCGGTCCCGGCATCCAGGACCGCGCCGCCTTGCATGTCGACGGACTGGAGGAAGGATTTTGGCGTGAATGGCGTCTGAATCATCAGCGCTTCCCGTTGGGCGTGGATCTCTTCCTGACGCAGGGCCGGCGCATTTGCGGCCTGCCCAGAAGCACTCGAGTGGAGAACTGAAATGTACGTTGCCGTCAAAGGTGGCGAACGCGCCATCCTGAATTCCTACCGCATGTTGGACGACTACCGGCGCGGCGATCGCGAGGTGCCGGAGTTGAGCCTGGCGCAGATCCGCGAGCAGATGCCGCTGGCGGTGTCGCGGGTGATGTCCGAGGGCTCGCTCTACGATCCGCAGCTGGCCGCGCTGGCGCTCAAGCAGGCCGCTGGCGACGCGATCGAGGCGGTGTTCCTGCTGCGCGCCTATCGCACTACGCTGTCGCGCTTTGGCTACACGCAGCCTTTGGACACGGGCCGCATGCGCCTGCAGCGCCGCATTTCTTCCACGTTCAAGGACGTGCCGGGCGGCCAGATCCTGGGGCCGACCTACGATTACACCCAGCGCCTGCTGGATTTTTCGCTGGAAGCCGGGCGCGAGGCCGATGCCCTGCCGCCGGGCGAGGAAACGCTGGACTCGTCCATGCCGCGCGTCACCGACCTGCTGGCGCACGAAGACCTGATCGATCCCGAGCTGCCGCCGGAAGGCGATCCCGAGCCCTTCGACCTGACGCGCCAGCCGCTGGATTTTCCCGCCGACCGCGCCGCCCGTCTGCAGAACCTGGCGCGCGCCGATGAAGGTTTCCTGCTGTCGATGGGCTATTCCACGCAGCGGGGCTATGGCAATACTCATCCCTTCGCCGCCGAGATCCGCTACGGCGCGCTGGAAGTGGAAATGCACATCGAGGAACTGGGCTTCGCCGTGACCGTGGGCGAGATCGAGGTCACCGAATGCCAGATGGTGAGCCAGTTCTCGGGCAATGCGCAGGAAGGGCCGAAGTTCACGCGCGGCTACGGCCTGACGTTCGGCTATGGCGAGCGCAAGGCCATGTCGATGGCGCTGGTGGACCGGGCGCTGAAGGCCCGCGACCTGGGGGAAGCCGGTGATTCGCCCGCCAACGACCACGAGTTCGTGCTCTATCACAGCGACAACGTCGAGGCTTCCGGCTTCGTGCAGCACCTGAAGCTGCCGCACTACGTGGACTTCCAGGCCAACCTGGAACTGCTGCGCCGCATGCGCGGCGAACGCCTTGCGGCCGCCGCCGCGCCGAACGACATGATGGACGAGGCCGTCACGCCATGAACCCGCAAGCCACGCAACACACCGCGACGGTCGAACGCGACCCGCACTACAACTTCGCCTACCTGGACGAATCCACCAAGCGCATGCTGCGCCGCGCCTTGCTCAAGGCGGTGGCGGTGCCGGGCTACCAGGTGCCGTTCGGCAGCCGCGAGATGCCGCTGCCCTACGGCTGGGGCACCGGCGGCATCCAGGTCACCGCCGCCATCATCGGCCCGGACGATGTGCTCAAGGTTATCGACCAGGGCTCGGACGACACCACCAACGCCATCAACATCCGCCGCTTCTTCGGTCGGGTGACGGGCGTGGCGACCACCGAATCGACGCCGGCAGCCACCATCGTGCAGACCCGCCACCGGATCCCGGAGACGCCGCTGCGCGCCGGCCAGATCATGGTGTTCCAGGTGCCGATTCCCGAGCCGCTGCGCTGGCTGGAACCCAGCGAGACCGAGACCCGCACCATGCACGCGCTGGCCGAATATGGCGGCATGCACGTCAAGCTGTACGAGGACATCGCGCAGCATGGCCATATCGCCGCCACCTATGACTATCCGGTCATGGTGAACGGGCGCTACATGATGCGGCCGTCGCCCATTCCGAAGTTCGACAATCCCAAGCTGGACCAGAGCCCGGCGCTGATGCTGTTCGGCGCCGGCCGCGAAAAGCGCGTCTACGCGGTGCCGCCCTATACATCGGTCAAGAGCCTGGACTTCGAGGACCATCCCTTCGCCGTGCAGCAGTGGGACCAGCATTGCGAGCTTTGCGGCTCGCACCAGAGCTTCCTGGACGAGATCATCCTGGACGACGCCGGCACGCGCCGCTACGTCTGCTCGGACACCGAATATTGCAACGACAGGCAGGCGCGCCAGCGCCAGCAGGAGGAAGCGGCATGAACCTTCAGGCCGATATCGGCGCGGACGTCCGTCCGCGCGGCGTCCACGGACAACCGGAGAAGAACCCCCGGCCGCTGCTGTCCGTGCGCGACATGACGCGCACCTGGGACGGGGTGCATGGCTGCCGCGACGTGAGCTTCGACCTGCACGCCGGCGAAGTCCTGTGCGTGGTGGGCGAGTCCGGCTCGGGCAAGAGCACGCTGCTGTCGGCGGTGTCGTGCCAGGCGCCGCTGGATTCGGGCAGCGTCTGGTACGACACGCGCGACCAGGGCCTGATCGACCTGTCCTCGCTGTCGCAGGCCCGCCTGCGGCTGCTGTCGCGCACCGACTGGGGCTTCGTGCGCCAGCATGCCCGCGATGGCCTGCGCATGCAGGTCAGCGCCGGCGCCAACATCGCCGAGCGCCTGATGGCCGTGGGAGACCGGCACTACGGCGACCTGCGCCGCGTGGCCGGCAACTGGCTCGCCAAGATGGAGATCGACGTCGGCCGCCTGGACGACGCGCCGGCCTCTTTCTCTGGCGGCATGCAGCAGCGTCTGCAGATCGCGCGCAACCTGGTCACGCATCCGCGGCTGGTGTTCATGGACGAGCCCACCGCCTCGCTGGACGTGTCGGTGCAAGCGCGCCTGCTGGACCTGCTGCGCCAACTGGTCAACGACCTGGGCCTGGCCGCCATCGTGGTCACGCACGACCTGGCGGTGGCCCGCCTGCTGGCGCATCGCACGCTGGTGATGCGCGGCGGCGCGGTGGTCGAAAGCGGCCTGACCGACCAGATTCTCGACGATCCGCAGCATCCCTACACCCAGTTGCTGGTGTCTTCCATCCTGCAGAGCTGATTCATGTCCAACGCCATACCCATGATCGAGGCGCGGGGCCTCGGAAAAATGTTCACCCTGCACAACCAGGGCGGCATCCGGCTGCCGGTGCTGGACGCCGTCGACTTCACCGCTTCCGCCGGCGAATGCCTGGTGCTGGCCGGTCCGTCCGGCGCGGGCAAGAGCACGCTGCTGCGCTGTCTGTATGGCAACTACCTGGCCACCGAGGGCAGCATCCGCGTGCGTAATGGCGAAGAATGGGTGGAGCTGGTCGGCGCGCCCGAACCGCGCATCCTGGCCCTGCGCCGCGAGGTCATTGGCTACGTCAGCCAGTTCCTGCGCGTGATCCCGCGCGTCTCGGCGCTGGACGTGGTGGCCGAGCCGCTGCGGCAGGCCGGCGTGGACGCGGACGAGGCGCGCCAGCGCGCTGGCGCCATGCTGGCGCGGCTGAACGTGCCGCGGCGCTTGTGGGGCCTGGCCCCGGCCACCTTCTCGGGCGGGGAACAGCAGCGCGTGAACATCGCGCGCGGCTTCATCGCCCGCCATCCCATCCTGCTGCTGGACGAACCCACCGCGTCGCTGGACGCGGATAATCGCAAGGTGGTGATCGCGCTGATCCGCGAGGCGCTGGCCGAGGGCCGCTGCCTGCTGGGGATTTTTCACGATGCCGAGGTGCGCGACGCCGTCGCCACCCGCACGCTGGCCCTGAAGCCGGCGTCCGCGGCCAGCCTGGCCGCGCTGGAAGAACTGGAGCAATGATGCAAGGCACCTATCTGACCCATGCCCGCGTGGTGCTGGAAGACCGCGTGCTGGAAGACAGCGCGGTGTTGATCGAGGACGGCCGCATCGCCGCCATCGAACCGGCCGGCGCGCGGCCCGCCCGCGAGATCGCGCTGCGCGGCCAGACGCTGATGCCGGGCCTGATCGATCTGCACAGCGACGCCATCGAAAAAGAGGCCGAGCCTCGTTCGCGCGTGCTGTTCCCGCTGGATTTCGCCGTGGCCCAGGTCGACCGCCGCAACGCGGCCGCCGGCATCACCACGCCGTATCACGCGCTGTCCTTCGCCAACAGCGAATGGGGCGTGCGCAACAACCAGACCGCCGCCGAGGTGGTGCGCGCGCTGCGCGCCCACCGCCGCCACAGCCTGGTGGACAACCGCGTCCACTGCCGCTACGAAGTCACCGACCCCACGGCGGTGGACGTGTTGCGGGCGTTGATGGACGAGGGCGCGGTGGACCTGCTGTCGGTGATGGATCATTCGCCGGGGCAGGGCCAGTTCAAGACGCTGGAGTCCTATCTGCAATACATGATGGGCAACCACGCGATGAGCCGCGAGCAGGCCGAAGAGGCGGCGCGGGCCAAGACGCGCGCGCTGGACGGTTCGGTGGCGCGGGTCGAGGCGCTGCTGGCGCACGCGCACGCCCTGGGCATTCCCACCGCCAGCCACGACGACGATTCCATCCAGCGCATCGCCACCATGCGCAACCTGGGCGTGGCCATGAGCGAGTTCCCCATCACGCTGGACACGGCGCGCGCCGCGGTGTCTTGCGGGCTGCCCACCATCCTGGGCGCGCCCAATGTGCTGCGCGGCCAGAGCCAGAGCGGCTCGATGCGGGCCATCGACGCGATCCGCGCCGGCGTGGCCAGCTGCCTGTGTTCGGACTATCAGCCGTCCACGATGATCGCCGCCGCCCACGCCGTCGCGTCGCAGACCGATCTGAGCCTGCCGCAGGCCGTCGCGCTGGTGACGGCCAATCCGGCCCGCGCCTGCGGCCTGGATGATCGCGGCCGCATCGCGCCGGGCTTGCGCGCCGATCTGATCGCGGTGGCGCGGGTTGGCGGGCAGCCGCTGGTCAGCCATACCTGGTCGGCCGGGCGGCTGGTGTTCTCGACCCACTATCATCCGGACAGCGCGCACGCGCCGGCCGTGGCCGTGGCCGCCTGATCCCGCAGGAGTCGTCGATGTCAACACACGCCGTTGTGCAAGCCGTGGCCGCCAGCCCCGGGCATGGCTTCAGCAAGCCGTTGCAGCCGGCCATCACGCTGCTGGCCGGGCTGGGCGTGGAGGGCGACGCGCACATGGGCGTCACGGTCAAGCACCGTTCCCGGGTCCGAGCCGATCCCACCCAGCCCAATCTGCGGCAGGTGCATCTGATCCACGGCGAGCTGCTGGACGAGTTGACCGGGGCCGGTTTCCGGGTCGGGCCGGGCGTCATGGGCGAGAACGTCACCACGCGCGGCATCGACCTGCTGGGCCTGCCGCGCGGCGCGCGGCTGCGCATCGGGCCCGAGGCGATCATCGAGATCATGGGCCTGCGCAATCCCTGCTCGCAGCTGGACGACTATCAACGGGGCCTGACCGCCGCCGTGCTGGGGCGCAACCCCGACGGCAGCCTGATCCGCAAGGCTGGCGTCATGGGCGTGGTGCTGGCGGGTGGCAGGGTGGCCGGGGGCGACCGCATCCTGGTCGAGCTGCCCGCGCCGCCGTACCGGGCGCTGGAACGGGTGTAGCGGCGCCAGCGCCATCCGGCCCTGCCGCTGGGGCGAAGATGCCGCGAGGCAAAAACGTCGCCCTCGGTCACAGACGCGGCGGTGCGGTTCTGCTTAAATGGCGGGCATGGCATGTTGGCATGCCCCAGCCTTACACGGAGCCCGCGATGGCGCGATTCAATTTCACCCAGGATCCCGAAGAGCCCGATTTGTGGGCGGCCGAGCTGGTGCCGGCCGGCGCCGGACGTCCGCCCATCCACGTCATGATCCAGACCGACGGCGAAGAGCCGGGCAGCGGAGCGTCCAAGGCGGTCAAGAGCATCATCGACAAGCTGGACGACCACGTCCTGGCCGCGTCCGAATTCCTGCTCGATCATTATTCCTACGAACAGTGCAAGAAGCACGGCTACGAGGACGACCAGCTGCTGGCCGAGGAAACCGCCGAGGCCATGGCCGGCAAGGCGGTGCTGCGCGCGCTGTGGCTGTTCGACGAGGACGGTGAAGGCTACGAGCTATGGTTCACGCTGCCCTGGGACCCGGTCCATACCTACGACGTGGAGTTCGAGGACGGCGAGCCGGTGGCCTGTTCGGTCAATGACTGAACTGCGCGACTGAACTGCGCGACGGAACGGCGGTACAAAAAAACGGGCCATTCGGCCCGTTTTTGTCTTACACGCTCTGAGAGGCCGGTTTCGCCGGCGCTTCCTGCGCCTGCGGCGCGGCGGCTTCGCCGGCCGCGGCCGTGGTCGGATCATCCTCGCCGCCTTCCATCTTGGCGATCACCGCGGTGGCCAGGCTGTTGCCCACCACGTTGGTGGCGGTGCGGCCCATGTCGAAGAACTGGTCGATGCCCATAATGAGCAGCAGGCCGGCTTCCGGCAGGTGGAACATCGGCAGCGTGGCGGCCACCACCACCAGCGAGGCGCGCGCCACGCCGGCCATGCCCTTGCTGGTCACCATCAGCACCAGCAGCAGCGTCAGCTGTTGCGAGAAGCTCATTTCGATGTTGTAGGCCTGCGCGATGAACAGCACCGCGAAGGACTGGTACATCATCGAGCCGTCCAGGTTGAACGAATAGCCCAGCGGCAGCACGAAGCCCGAGATGCGCTTGGACACGCCGAAACGCGAGAGCGCCTCGATGGTCTTGGGATAGGCCGATTCGCTGCTGGCGGTCGAGAAGGCCAGCAGGGTGGGCTCCTTGATCAGGCCGCCCAGACGGAACGTGGACTTGCCCAGGAACAGGTAGCCGACCGCGAACAGGATGGCCCACAGCAGCGCCAGGCCCAGGTAGAACTCGCCGATCAGCTTGCCGTAGCTGACCAGCACGCCCAGGCCCTCGGTCGTAATGGCGGCGGCCATGGCGGCGAACACGCCCAGCGGCGCGAAGCGCATCACATAGTCGGTGACGCGGAACATGATCTTGGCCAGTTCGTCGATCATGTTGAAGATGGTGTTGTGGCCCTTGCCGCGGATGAACGACAGCGCCGCGCCGAAGAACAGCGAGAACACCAGGATCTGCAGGATCTCGTTATTGGCCATCGCCTCGGCGATGCTCTTGGGGAAGACGTGGGTGATGAAGGTCTTGAGCGTGAAGTCGCCGGTCTTCAGGCCGGAGGTGAGGTTCGTGTCCGGCAGCGCCAGGTTCAGGTGGGCGCCGGGCTGGAACACGTTCACCAGCATCAGGCCCAGCAGCAGCGAGATGGCCGAGGCGGTGATGAACCAGAACATGGCGCGCAGGCCGATGCGGCCGACGGCGCTGGCGTCGCTCATGCTGGCCAGGCCCGAGACCAGGGTGGCGAACACCAGGGGCGCGATGATCATCTTGATCATGCGCAGGAAGATGTCGGTGATCAGGCTGAAGTACGAGGCGATCTGCTTGGCCTCCTGCGCGTTCTGCGCGTACTTGTTGCAGAGGTATCCCACCAAGACGCCGAGCACCATGGCTAGGCCGATGTAGCGCGTCAGTTTTTTCGTATTCATATCGGTAAAACGCAAAACGGAGGACCGGGTCGCCTGGCGTGAAGCCTGCCGCCGGCACGGGGCGGGACTAGCGGTCTGATGATGGAATGCCAGGGTGGGCCAGGCGGGTTCCACGGGTGGAAACGGCCATGCGCGGCCTGCTGCGGCTGCGCGGGTTAACCCTCGGGGCGCGATGTTAACCCCGAGTAGCTGACAGTTAGTTGTAAGGTTGGGGACGGTTGAGTCATGACAAAATCATTTGTCCCCGTACCGCCCCGGAAGGAGCGGGAGAGGGCCCGGTCCGCCGGCGCGCCGGCGGCAGTCACGCAAAAATAATGGAGACAGAGCAATGCCGAAACGCGAATTGTCCGTGCTGGCCTCCGGTTATACCTATCTCGAGGGCCTGCGCTGGCGCGACGGGCGCCTGTGGGCGTCGGACTTCTACACCGAGCAGGTGATCGCCGTCGATCTCGAAGGGCGCATCGAGCAGATCTGCAGGGTGCCGCAGCAGCCATCCGGCCTGGGCTGGCTGCCCGACGGCCGCATGCTGGTGTCCTCCATGAAGGACCGCAAGGTGCTGCGCCGGGAGGCGGACGGGACGCTGGTCGTGCACGCCGACCTGAGCGCCCTGACTGGCGGCCCGATCAACGACATGGTGGTCGACGGCCAGGGGCGGGCCTATGTGGGCAATTTCGGCTTCGATCTGATGGCGGGCGAGCCCGTCGCCACCACCACCGTCGTCCGGGTCGATCCGGACGGCTCGGCCCGCGCCGTGGCCGACGGGCTGTGCTTTCCCAACGGCTCCTTCATCACGCCCGACGGCAAGACCCTGATCGTCAACGAGACCTTCGGCAATCGCATCTCGGAATTCGACATCCTGGCCGACGGCGGCCTCGGCCCGCGTCGCGACTGGGCCGACTTCGGCGCGCTGCCGGCCTCGGATGACCTGCACACGCTGATCGCCGCTTCGGCCATCGGTCCGGACGGTGGCGCGCTGGACGCCGAGGGCGCGCTGTGGGTGGCCGACGCCATCGGCAAGCGCATCGTGCGCGTGGCGCGCGGCGGCCGCATCCTGGAGCAGATCGACACCGGCGAACTGGGAATCTTCGCGGCGGCGCTGGGCGGGCCCGATGGCCGCACGTTGTTCATGGCGGCCGCGCCGGATTTCATCGAGGCCAATCGCCGCGCCAAGCCAGAAGGCCGCATCCTGGTCGCCCGGGTCGACGTGCCGCATGCGGGCCTGCCCTGAACATGCGGGCCTGCCCCGAACGTCGGGGGCGGGGGAGCCCGCCTCGACCCGCGCCGGCCGCCGTCAGGCGTTCCCCGAGGGCTTCTCCCGGCGCCGCCGCCCTCGTCCGGAAGCATGTGGACATAGGGTTGCAAGACCTTTCCGCGAATCCCCCGTAAAATCCCTCCTTATCAGCAGGTTTCAATCATCTCTCAATAAACTGCACCCTTAGGAGGACCACTCATGGCCCTAGTCTCCATGCGCCAGTTGCTCGACCATGCCGCCGAGCATGGCTATGGCATCCCGGCTTTCAACGTCAACAACCTGGAACAGGTCCAGGCCATCATGGAAGCCGCGGCGGAGACCGACAGCCCGGTGATCATGCAGGCCTCGGCCGGCGCGCGCAAATACGCGGGCGAAGGTTTCCTGAAGTACCTGATCCAGGCCGCCGTGGAGTCCTACCCCCACATTCCCGTGGTCATGCACCAGGATCACGGCCAGTCGCCGGCCATCTGCCAGGGCGCCATCAACCTGGGCTTCTCCAGCGTGATGATGGACGGCTCGCTGAAGGAAGACGGCAAGACCATCGCCGACTACGACTACAACGTCGACGTGACCAAGAAGGTCGTGGACATCGCCCACAAGCTGGGCGTGACGGTCGAAGGCGAACTGGGCTGCCTGGGTTCGCTGGAAACCATGCAGGGCGACAAGGAAGACGGCCACGGCGCCGACGGCAAGCTGACCATGGACCAGCTGCTGACCGATCCCGAGCAGGCCGCCGACTTCGTGCGCAAGACCCAGCTGGACGCCCT
This sequence comes from Achromobacter sp. 413638, assembly GCF_043119405.1. Taxonomy (NCBI): domain Bacteria; kingdom Pseudomonadati; phylum Pseudomonadota; class Betaproteobacteria; order Burkholderiales; family Alcaligenaceae; genus Achromobacter; species Achromobacter sp. 413638. The sequence continues at coordinate 16,719 of NZ_JBICCO010000068.1, read as the reverse complement.
GGCCATCGCCATCGGCACCAGCCACGGCGCCTACAAGTTCACGCGCAAGCCCACCGGCGACATCCTGTCGATCGCCCGCATCAAGGAAATCCACGCCCGCCTGCCCAACACCCACCTGGTGATGCACGGCAGCTCCAGCGTGCCGCAGGAACTGCTGGCCGAGATCCGCGAGTTCGGCGGCGACATGAAGGAAACCTACGGCGTGCCCGTCGAGGAAATCCAGGAAGCCATCAAGTTCGGCGTGCGCAAGATCAACATCGACACCGACATCCGCCTGGCCATGACCGGCGCCGTCCGTCGCTTCTTCGCCGAGAACCCCAGCAAGTTCGATCCGCGCGAATACCTGAAACCGGCGCGCGCCGCCGCCAAGGCGATCTGTGTCGCCCGCTACACCGAGTTCGGTACCGCCGGCAACGCCAGCAAGATCAAGGCCCTGCCGCTGACCGAGATCGCCGCCCAGTACGCCTCGGGCAAGCTGGCGCAAGTGGTGCAGTAAGCCATGCAAAGATGGACTGCCCTCCATGGCAGTCCTGATGTGGCATGAAGAAAAGGGCGAGTCCTGCAGGACTCGCCCTTTTTGCTGTTTTGCCGCCGCATAGCGCGTCGGCCTCAGGCTATCGGTGGCGCATTGCCTGGAAAACTGGGCGCGGCGGCATCGATGTGGTGCCAGGACGGCGCCGAGCCGGTCCACAGGCTGACCCGCGCGCGGAAGGCTTCCGGGTCGTCCAGCGAGCCGGCGCGGACCACGTCGTAGTTGGCGCCCTCGGTGCCGCCGAATAGCGGCGTGCCACAGTCCGGGCAGAAGCTGCGCATGACGGCGCGGCCCGAACCGCCGCGGTAGCGGTGCTCCTTGGCCGCGCCGCGCAGCAGCGTGACCGATCCCGCCGGGAACAGCAGCGCGTGGGCCGGCGCGCCGCCGCTGGAATACTGGCAGTCGCGGCAATGACAGGTGGCGGCCGTGATCGGCTCGTCGGTGACCGCGTAGCGTATGGCGCCGCATTGGCAGCCGCCGGTGAAGTGCACCTGCGCGTCAGTCTTCGAGGTGCGTTTTTGGAAAGCATCCTGCATACGACTCTGTCTCCGGGCAAGGGATATGCGCCGTTGCGCCCCGGCCTGATCCTGCGTGCCGGTCTGGGCAGGAAACGTCCGGGCGGTCGGCGCGAATGTGTGCTGCGGCCACCGGACCCGGCGGCCGGATCAGAGGCTAACCCGGTCCCGCGCGCGCGGCAAGGCGGGCCTATTTGCAGTAATCTATGCGCTTTGCAGGATCCGCGCTTCCGGCGCCCGCCTCGCCCCGCGGATTCCCGGTTTCGTCTTGTTCCCGCCCTGGCGCTCGGCCCGAGGCGGGAATCTTCATTTTTGCCATAGGCCATTCCCGTGACTTCTGCTTTGCATCAATCCAGCATCAAGTCCTTGCCGCTGCTGGGACGCGGCAAGGTGCGCGACATGTACGCGGTGGGCGACGACAAGTTGCTGATCGTCGCATCGGACCGCATCTCCGCCTTCGACGTGATCCTCGACGATCCCATCCCCGGCAAGGGCCAGGTGCTGACCGAACTGACCGAGTTCTGGCTGCAGAAGCTCGCCCACATCCTGCCCAACCATTCCACCGGCGTGAAGCCGGAAGACGTGGTGGCGGCCGACGAGGTCGACCAGGTGCGCGGCCGCGCCGTGGTGGTCAAGCGCCTCAAGCCCGTCCTGGTCGAGGCCGTCGCGCGCGGCTACCTGATCGGTTCGGGCTGGAAGGACTACCAGGCCACCGGCTCGGTCTGCGGCATCAAGCTGCCCGCCGGCCTGCAGCAGGCCAGCCAGCTGCCCGAGCCGATCTTCACGCCGGCCGCCAAGGCGGAGTTCGGCATGCACGATGAAAACGTGGACTTCGCCCACGTGGTCAAGGAAGTCGGTCAGGAAATGGCCGAGCGCATCCGCGACGTGACGCTCAAGCTGTACACCGAAGCCGCGCGCTTTGCCGCGACCAAGGGCATCATCATCGCCGACACCAAGTTCGAGTTCGGCCTGGACGACGACGGCACGCTCTACCTGATGGACGAAGTGCTGACGCCCGATTCCTCGCGCTTCTGGCCGGCCGACGGCTACCGCGTGGGCATCAGCCCGCCGTCGTTCGACAAGCAGTTCGTGCGCGACTGGCTCGAGACCCAGACCTGGGACAAGACGCCGCCGGCCCCGCGCCTGCCTCAGGATGTGCTGGAAAAGACCGCCGCCAAGTACCGCGAGGCGCTGGACCGCCTGATGGCCTGATCGCCGGTTGCCGGCTCTGGCACGATCCGAACCCCTCGCAGCGCAAGCGCTGCGAGGGGTTTTTTTTCTGGAATCCACCGGGAATAGGCGATGCCGCAAGGTCGGACAAGTCCGAGATTGCCGGCGCCGCCCCACGCCTTGCGCCGCATGCTCCTGCCCGCAACCGCGTCTTCATTGATCAATAAAAGCTGGAAAATGCGCATTTTTCGTCTAATTATTTCCTAATGTGACGCTATACTCGCCAGCGCATTCCTTCCCGACGCCGGGCCGAGGCCGCGCGGGAGTTCTTTCGCCATCAACCGGATGCGGCCCGCAGCCGCCGCAGCAGGGCCCCGCCGCCCGCCGGAAACAAGAAAGGAGCTGCGCATGGTAATGATGTTGCCTTTCCTGACCGGACTGGTCGCGGTGTGGTTCGGCATGCTGGGAAAGCGCCGTCCCGCGGTCGCCTTCTGGATCGTCACTCTGGGGATCTTCGCCGCCTGGTGCCAGTACCACATGACCAGTCCGCTGGCGCTGTCGCTGTAGGGGCGGGGCGATGATCTTTTCTCCGAACCCCGCGCGCGGCTCGCGCTTCCTGAACGGCCTGGCCCTGCTGGGCGTCACCGCCGTGCTGATCCTGGCCTTCGTCTGGCAGATCGCCTACGACGAGCCGCCTTGCCCGCTATGCCTGCTGCAGCGCGTCGCCTTCATGCTGGCCGGCGTGGGCTTGCTGCTGAATCTGCGGCTGGGGCCGTCGCCCATGCACTATGCGATGGTCATCGCCGCCGCGCTGGGCGGCATGCTGGCCTCCGGACGGCAGGTGCTGCTGCACATCGCACCCGGCGATCCCGGCTACGGCACGACGCTGCTGGGCCTGCATTTCTATACCTGGTCGTTCATCGCCTTCGTCGCGCTCATCGCCTTCTGCGTGCTGATGCTGTCGGCCGACCGCAAATGGGGCGACAGCATGCTCAAGAAGCAGGTGCCGCTAGCGGGCTGGCTCGTCATGGCCCTGTTTTTCGTCATCGTGCTGGTCAACCTGGGCGGCACGACGCTGGAATGCGGTTTCGGGCCCTGCCCGGACAATCCGACGGGCTATCTCTGGCTGGATTCGCTGAGGCTGCGGTAGCGGCCGGCCGGCGCCGGGTAAAATACTGGGTTTCGCGGCGCGCGCCGTGGTTCCCCAACTATTTTTCACTCGACATCGGTCATGACAGCCAAGACTTCCGCAGCGGCGCAGGCCACCCCCGTGGTGGGCGTGATTATGGGTTCTTCCAGCGATTGGGAGGTCATGAAACACGCGGTCGCCATGCTTGAAGACTTCGGCGTGCCGTATGAAGCGCAGGTCATCTCCGCGCACCGCATGCCGCAGGACATGGCCGAGTACGGCGCCGCTGCGCACGCGCGCGGCCTGCGCGGCATCATCGCCGGCGCCGGCGGCGCCGCGCACCTGCCGGGCATGATGGCGGCCCTGACCGAAGTGCCGGTGTTCGGCGTGCCGGTGCCGTCCAAGTACCTGCGCGGCGAGGATTCGCTGCTGTCCATCGTGCAGATGCCCAAGGGCGTGCCGGTGGCCACCTTCGCGATCGGCGAAGCCGGCGCCGCCAACGCCGCCCTGCACGTGATCGCCACGCTGGCGGGCACGGACGCCGGCCTGCATCAGAAGCTGGTGGCGTTCCGCGCCCGCCAGACGCAGGCCGCGCGCGACATGAAGGTTCCGCCCGAGGCTTGATCCGCATGACTCAATCGACTGCTTTCTCCATCGCTCCCGGCGGCTGGCTCGGCTTGCTGGGCGGCGGCCAGCTGGGCCGCATGTTCTGTCACGCCGCCCAGAGCCTGGGCTACAAGGTCGCCGTGCTCGATCCGGCCGAGGAGTGCCCGGCCGGCATGGTCGCCGACCTGCACATCCGCGCGGCCTATGACGACGAGGCCGGCCTTGCGCGCCTGGCGCAGCAATGCCGCGCCGTCACCACCGAATTCGAGAACGTGCCCGCCGACAGCCTGCGCGCGCTGGCCGCGCGTTGCCGCGTCAGCCCGGCCGCCGATGCCGTGGCCGTGGTGCAGGATCGCATCGCCGAAAAAACCTTCATCGCCGCGCAGGGCATTCCCGTCGCGCCGCATGCCGCGATCCGAGGCGAGGCCGACCTGCGCGCCGCGCCCGCCAACCTGTTCCCCGGCATCCTCAAGGTTGCCCGCATGGGTTACGACGGCAAGGGCCAGGCCCGCATCTCCACGCGCGAGGAAGCGCTGGCCGCCTATGCCGAATTCGGTGGCGTGCCCTGCGTGCTGGAAGCGCTGATGCCGCTGGACTACGAGATCTCCGTGGTGCTGGCGCGCGGCTTCGACGGCGCCAGCGTGGTGTTTCCGGTGGCGCGCAACGTGCACCGCGACGGCATCCTGGCGGTGTCCACCGCGTCGGCCGCCGGCCAGGACGCGGCCCACGCAGAACGCCAGGCCCGCGCCACGGCGGCGGCGCAGTCCATCGCGCAGGGTCTGGGCTACCACGGCGTGCTGTGCGTGGAATTCTTCGTCCTCAAGGACGGCAGCCTGATCGTCAATGAAATCGCGCCGCGTCCGCACAACAGCGGCCACTACACCATGGACGCCTGCCTGACCAGCCAGTTCGAGCAGCAGGCGCGCGCCATGGCCGGACTGCCGCTGGGTGGCGTCGACCTGCTGGCGCCGGCCGTCATGCTGAACATCCTGGGCGACATCTGGTACGAGTCGGCCGATACGGACGCGCAGCGCGAGCCCGATTGGGCCGGCGCGCTGTCCACGCCCACCGCCAAGCTGCACCTGTACGGCAAGCGCGAAGCGCGCCGTGGCCGCAAGATGGGCCACGTCACCATCGTCGCGCCGACGCTGGCGCAGGCGCAGGCCGATGCCGCCCGCGTCGCCGCGGCGCTGGGCATGCAGGCGCCGGAGTAGGGCGCGTCCATGGCTATCCCTTCGTCCTGTTCAGCCACGCCCGAGGAAATCGCCCGCGCCGCCGGCCTGCTGCTGGCTGGCGAGCTGGCGGCCTTTCCGACTGAAACCGTCTACGGGCTGGGGGCGGACGCGGAGAACCCGCAGGCCGTGGCCAAGATCTACGCCGCCAAGGGGCGGCCGTCCAACCATCCTGTGATCGTCCATATCGCGCCGGGCGCGGACGTGTCGTACTGGGCCGCGCAGGTGCCGGCCGAGGCGCGGCTGCTGATGGACGCGTTCTGGCCGGGCCCGCTGACGCTGATCCTCAAGCGCGCGCCGCATATCGCGGATACCGTCAGCGGCGGGCAAGACAGCATCGGCCTGCGCTGCCCCTCGCATCCCGTGGCCCAGGCCTTGCTGGCGGCTTTCGCCGCCGGCAAGCCGAACGGGCAGGGCGGGGTGGCGGCGCCGTCGGCCAATAAGTTCGGGCAGGTCTCGCCGACGCTGGCCGAGCACGTGCGCGCGGAATTCCCCGACGAGGTCACGGCCGGCATGCCGGTGCTGGACGGCGGGGCGTCCGAAGTGGGCATCGAATCCACCATCCTGGACCTGTCGCGGCTGGACCAGGGCGCCGGTCCCGTGCTGCTGCGTCCCGGCCATGTCAGCGCCGCGCAGATCGAGGCGGTGCTGGGCGCGCAGGTGTTCGCGCCCGACGCGGCCGCGCCACGCGCCTCGGGCACGCTCAAGGCGCATTACGCGCCGCGCACCGAGCTGGAACTGGCCGGCGACGCGCGCGTGGCCGACGTCCTGCAAGGCATCGGCCTGCCCTCGGGCCAGGTGGCGCTGGTGTCGTTCGATCCCGCGCCGGCCTCGACCGATGCCCGCGTGCAATGGCGCCAGGTGCCGTCCGATCCGGCGCGCTACGCGCAGGCGCTGTACGCGCTGCTGCGCGAGCTGGACGCCCAGGGCTATGCCCGCATCGTCGTGCAGGCGCCGCCCGCCAACGACGCATGGCATGCGGTCAACGACCGTATCGGCCGCGCCGCCGCCGCCTTCACGCTCGATACCTCCGACCTGTAGTTTTCGGACAGTCCCGCCTTGCTGGCATGCGTCCGGAGCGGCGCTGCGCCAGCCATGGTCGGCTGGCGGCATTTCCTGGCCTGGCTTCAGGTCTGGCTGAACCCACGGGCATTTCATCGCATCTTCTTGACCGGGCGTCGCTGTTGTCGCGGGGCGACGAAGGCGGTAATTTCAATCAAGGGGGATAATGATAATGATTGTTATTTGTTATTATTTATCCCGCAAGATTCCCAGCCCCCTTTGGTAAACGGGCTAGTCAGGGCCGGCGCAAGCCACCCTGCGGCAGTACCGGTCGCATAAGCCGAACCGCGCGTGGCCCCATCGGGATTCAGTGTTTCCTTGTTCCGCCTTGCGGACGTCCATTCCCGCCCACATCCCGACATGAAAATCCGTACTCTCGCCTGCATGGCCGCGGCCCTGCCGTGCCTGGCCCATGCGCAGTCCCTGTCTCCATCAGCAACCCCGTCCGCAATGCCAGCCCAAGCCACGGCGCCCACGGTGTCCATGGACGCCATCAAGGTCGAGGCCAGCGCCGACGCCTCGGCCAGCGGCCTGGCCGAGCCCTATGCCGGCGGGCAGGTGGCGCGCGGCGGCCGCGTCGGCCTGCTGGGCACGCGCGATCTGATGGACACGCCGTTCAGCATCACCAGTTACACCAACGAACTGATCCAGGACAGGCAGGCCCGCAGCGTCGGCGACGTGCTGCAGAATGATGCCGGCGTGCGCGTGGCGCGCGGCTTCGGCAATTTCCAGGAGTCGTACTTCATCCGCGGCTTCATCCTCGGCTCGGACGACGTGGCCTACAACGGCCTGTACAGCCTGCTGCCGCGCCAATACATCGCCACCGAGCTGTTCGAGCGGGTGGAGGTGCTGCGCGGCGCATCCACCTTCCTGACCGGCGCCGTGCCCAATGGCGGCGGCATCGGCGGCGTGATCAACCTGGTGCCCAAGCGCGCGCCCAACGAGCCGCTGACCCGCCTGACCACCGGCATCTCCAGCGGCGGCCAATATCAGATTTCCACCGACATCGCGCGCCGCTTCGGCCCGGGCGACAGCTCCGGCGTGCGCCTGAACGTGGCGCAGCGCAGCGGCGACACCGCCATCGACGACGAGCACTCGCGTACCAGCCTGGTGTCGCTGGGCCTGGATTGGCGCTCGGCCGACACGCGCCTGTCCGCCGACGTGGGCTGGCAGGAGAACAAGCTCAAGCGCGCCCGCCCGAACGTCAGCTTCGCGCCGGGCCTGAAGGATCACGTGCCCGCGCCGCCCGACGCCAGCTCCAACTACGCCCAGCCCTGGTCGTACTCCAACGAGCGTGATGTGTTCGGTACGCTGCGCGCCGAGCATGACTTCAGCGACAAGCTGACCGGCTGGGCCGCCTTCGGCATGCGCCGCAGCGACGAGGCCAATTCGCTGGGCAACGTCACGCTGACCGACGCGCGCACCGGCGCCGGCAATTTCTACCGCTTCGACAATACGCGCGAGGACAGCGTCAACACCGGCGAACTGGGCCTGCGCGCCAAGGTCCGCACCGGCCCGGTCGGCCACGAGCTGGTCGTGTCGGCATCCTTCTTCGACCTGAAGAAAAAGAACGCCTACGTGATGGACTACGCCAACACGTTCCCGACCAACCTCTACGATCCGGTCTCCTACGGCAAGCCGGTCTTCAGCGCCAAGGCGCTGCGCGGCAACGACCTCGACAATCCCGCCTTGCAGGGCCGCACGCGCACCAGCAGCTACGCCATCGGCGACACCATGTCCTTCCTGGACGACAAGGTGATGCTGACGCTGGGCCTGCGCCATCAGCGGCTGTCCTCGCGCAGCTATGCATACAACACGGGCAAGGAAAACGGCGCCTATGACGACAGCCGCAATTCCCCCGCGGCTGGCGTGGTGGTGAAGGTGGCGCCCAGCGTCTCGCTGTATGCCAACTACATCGAGGCGCTGGTCGCGGGCGACACCGCGCCGGCCAATGCCAATGGCAAGCCGGTGCCCAACGTGGGCACCAGTCTGTCGCCCTATGTCTCCAAGCAGAAGGAAATCGGCGTCAAGTACGACGGCGATGGCCTGGGCGCCGGCCTGGCGCTGTTCTCGACCGACAAGCCGCGCGCCGCGTATGACGCCAACAACAACTTCACGGCGTCCGGCAAGGACCGCCACCAGGGCGTCGAACTGACTGTCTTCGGCGAGGCGAGCAAGAGCGTGCGCGTGCTGGGCGGGTTGACCTGGCTGGATGCCAAGCAGCGCGCCACCGGCAACGCCGCCATCGACGGCAACCGCGTCATCGGCGTGCCGCGTTTCCAGGCCAACCTGGGCGCGGAATGGGACATCCCCGGCGTGCAGGGCCTGACGCTGGATGGCCGTGTGGTGTACACCGGCGCGTCCTACGCGGACGATGCCAACACGCTCAAGGTGCCCGGTTGGACCCGCCTGGACGCGGGCCTGCGCTACATGATGGACGTGGACGGCCATGTGGTGACGCTGCGCGCCCGCGTCGAGAACATCGCCAACCGCAACTACTGGTCCTCGGTGGGCGGCTATCCCGGCAACGGCTATCTGGTGCTGGGCGGCCCGCGCACCTTCATGCTGAGCGCCAGCATGGACTTCTGAGGCCGCATGCGCGGCGGCGGGCCTACCAGAACCAGCCGCCGCGCGTCAGGTCCTGTTCGCAGCTCTTGTACTGCGCGGTGTAGCGCTCGGCGCGCGCCTTGACTTTCTGGGACACGGTCTTGAGCCAGGCCTTGCGGTCGTAGCTGCGGTTGCGGTAACCGGTCCAGCCTTCGTGGTAGTTCAGGTATTGGCCATAGGCATCGGACTTGGCCACGCCGTTCAGGCGCTGGGTCTTGTGCATGTACCAACCCATGAAATCGATCGCGTCGGCGAAGTTGTCGCGGCTGGAGCCCCAGCCGCCGGCGTCCTTCTTGTAGTCGTCCCAGGTCTCGTCCTTGACCTGGGCGTAGCCATAGGCGGAGCTGACGCGGCCCCAGGGAATGAGGCCCAGGAAGTAATAGCGGGGCGGCACCGCGTCCTGTTTGAAGGAGGACTCCTGGTACATCATGGCCATGGGAATGGGCACCGGCGCGCCCCATTTCTTCTGCACCTTGAGGGCGGCGTCGTGCCAGTCCGGCTTTTCCCGGAAGATGGCGCAGATGTTGTCGGGGTTCGAGGGCGGCGCGGTGGCGCAGCCGGCGAGCGCCAGCAGCAGGGGCGGCATCAGGAGCCGGATCATTGGCGGGGGTTCCTCCAGGCGCTCGACCGGCGTCCCGGCGGGCTATCTGTGTCAATGTGTGCCTGGATTGTATAAAAACGTTTCGTCCAAAATGCGCCGGCTTGGTGAAAAATCGTGAAAAAGATCGCTCGGACTGTCATTCCCGATGAATCAGCGCGCGATTTCGGCCGAATCCTCCGAGGCAAGCTCGCGGCGGGCGCGGCGGCCGAGCGCGCTCTAACAGATGGACACACGGCGCCGGCGTCCGATGTTATCGGGGCCAGATGCACGTGTTAATTTATGCGCCCAGGCGCGAGCGCCCGGCCGTTTGGTCCCACCTTTCCTAATCGTTGAACACCATGCACACGAACGTTGATCGCGCCCAGGCGGGCTCCCTTCGGAAAATGCGGGCTTCGGGCATGTTCGCCCTCGCGGTGAGCGCGGCCCTGACCTTCGCCGTCGTGCCGGGCATCGGCGCCGCGCAATCGGCCCATGGACACCAGCCGGCACAACCCGCCGCTGTCCAACCGCCCGCGACGCTGCCGGCGCCCGCGCCCACGGCTGCCGCCCGCGCCGAGCAGTCGGCAAGCGCCGGCGCCTTGGCGCCGGTGCAGAAGACCGACGTCAAGGACCAGGCCGCGTATGAGCGGCTGCTGGGCAACAGCGGCATCACGCTGCAATGGCTCTGGTCGGCTTCGCGCGGCCAGCTGAACGCCAAGGATGAGAACGGCGTGGTGCGCCTGGAAGGCACGCAGTCCAATTTCGAAGGCACGCTTAAGATCAAGGGCGAGGTCGTGTCCATCGGCAGCGACCGCTTCGTTCTGCGTGGCACCATCCTGATCCTGGACGCGCCGGACAAGGGCCGCCGCTGCGAACGCACGGGCGACTACGAGTTCCGCGCGACCGGCAAGCGCAAGTACTGGCGCATGCAGAAGATGGAAGCCTGCGGCGGTCTGACCGACTACGTGGACGTCTACTACTAAGGCCGCAGGCGCCTGCCCGTTCCCCTGCGTGACGGAACGGGCGCGGTCGCCAGCGGGGCGCGCGACGCGCAGCATGAAAAAAGGCCCTGGATCGCTCCAGGGCCTTTTCGCTTGGTCCAGGCCCGAAGGCCTGGAGGGCGGCGTTTACAGTTCGACGACGTCGGCCACGTCCTTGTAGTCCGCGATCTTGTCGAAGTTCAGGTATTGATAGATCTGGTCGCCGCTCTTGTTGATGACGCCCATGTCCACCATGTATTCCTCCTTGGTCGGAATACGGCCCAGCTTCGAGCAGATGGCGGCCAGTTCGGCCGAGCCCAGGTACACGTTGGTGTTCTTGCCCAGGCGGTTCGGGAAGTTGCGGGTGCTGGTCGACATGACCGTCGCGCCTTCGCGCACCTGCGCCTGGTTGCCCATGCACAGCGAGCAGCCCGGCATTTCGGTACGCGCGCCGGCCGTGCCGAACACGCCGTAGTGACCTTCCTCGGTCAGCTGCGTGGCGTCCATCTTGGTCGGCGGGGCCACCCAGAGCTTGACCGGGATGTCGCGCTTGCCTTCCAGCAGCTTGGACGCCGCGCGGAAGTGGCCGATGTTGGTCATGCAGCTGCCGATGAACACTTCGTCGATCTTGGCGCCGGCCACGTCCGACAGCGTCTTGACGTCGTCGGGGTCGTTCGGGCAGGCCACGATGGGTTCGTGCACGTCGGCCAGGTCGATCTCGATCACGGCGGCGTACTCGGCGTCGGCGTCCGGCTGCAGCAGCTTGGGATCGGCCAGCCAGGCTTCCATGGCCTTGATGCGGCGGCCCAGCGAGCGCTCGTCTTCATAGCCGTTGGCGATCATCCACTTCAGCATCACGATGTTGCTGTTGATGTACTCGATGATCGGTTCCTTGTTCAGGCGCACCGTGCAACCGGCGGCCGAACGTTCGGCCGAAGCGTCCGACAGTTCGAAGGCTTGCTCGACCTTCAGGTCCGGCAGGCCTTCGATTTCCAGGATGCGGCCGGAGAAGATGTTCTTCTTGCCCTGCTTGGCCACGGTCAGCAGATCCTGCTTGATCGCGTACAGCGGAATGGCGTTGACCAGGTCGCGCAGCGTGACGCCGGGCTGCATCTTGCCCTTGAAGCGGACCAGCACCGATTCCGGCATGTCCAGCGGCATCACGCCGGTGGCGGCGGCGAAGGCCACCAGGCCCGAACCGGCGGGGAACGAGATGCCGATCGGGAAGCGGGTGTGCGAGTCGCCGCCGGTGCCGACGGTGTCGGGCAGCAGCATGCGGTTCAGCCACGAGTGGATCACGCCGTCGCCCGGACGCAGCGAAATGCCGCCACGGGTGCTGATGAACTCGGGCAGCGTGTGGTGCGTCTTCACGTCCACGGGCTTGGGGTACGCAGCGGTGTGGCAGAACGACTGCATCACCAGATCGGCCGAGAAGCCCAGGCAGGCCAGGTCCTTCAGCTCGTCGCGGGTCATGGGGCCGGTGGTGTCCTGGCTGCCGACCGAGGTCATCTTCGGTTCGCAGTAGGTGCCCGGGCGCACGCCCTTGCCTTCCGGCAGGCCGCAGGCGCGGCCGACCATCTTCTGGGCCAGCGTGTAGCCCTTTCCGGAATCGACCGGGTCCTTGGGCAGGCGGAACAGCGTCGACGGCGCCAGGCCCAGCGCTTCGCGCGCCTTGGCCGTCAGGCCGCGACCGATGATCAGCGGAATGCGGCCGCCGGCGCGCACTTCGTCGAACAGCACGTCGGACTTCACTTCGAATTCAGCGATGACTTCGCCGTTCTTGATGGCCTTGCCGTCGTAGGGACGCAGTTCGACCACGTCGCCCATTTCCATCTTGGACACGTCCAGCTCGATCGGCAGGGCGCCGGCGTCTTCCATGGTGTTGTAGAAGATCGGGGCGATCTTGCTGCCCAGGCACACGCCGCCGAAGCGCTTGTTCGGCACGAAGGGGATATCTTCGCCGGTGAACCACAGCACCGAGTTGGTGGCGGACTTGCGCGACGAACCCGTGCCGACCACGTCGCCGACGTAGGCGACCAGGTGGCCCTTTTCCTTGAGCGATTCAATGAACTTGACCGGGCCGCGCTTGCCGTCTTCCTCCGGCTGGAACGCGGCGCCTTCGCGCTTGTTCTTCAGCATCGCCAGGGCGTGCATCGGGATGTCGGGACGGGTGGTGGCGTCCGGGGCCGGCGACAGGTCGTCGGTGTTGGTTTCGCCGGGCACCTTGAAGACGGTGATCGTCAGGCTCTGGGGCAGCTCGGGGCGGCTGGTGAACCATTCGGCGTCGGCCCAGCTTTGCAGCACGGCGCGCGCGTTGGCGTTGCCCTTGTCGGCCTTTTCCTTCACGTCGTGGAAGGAGTCGAACATCAGCAGGGTCTTCTTCAGCGCCTCGGCGGCGATGGTGCCGATTTCAGCGTCGTCCAGCAGTTCGATCAGCGGGCCAATGTTGTAGCCGCCGAGCATGGTGCCCAGCAGTTCGGTCGCCTTGGCGCGGCTGATCAGCGCACAAGCTTCCTTGCCCAGCGCCACGGCGGCCAGGTACGAGGCCTTGACCTTGGCGGCGTCGTCCACGCCAGCAGGCACGCGATGCGTCAGCAGCTCGACCAGGTTCTGCTCCTCGCCGGCGGGCGGGTTCTTCAGCAGTTCGATCAGTTCGGCGGTTTGTTTGGCCGTCAAGGGCAGCGGGGGGATCCCCAGGGCCGCGCGCTCGGCGACGTGTTGACGATAAGTATCCAGCATGGAAGGCCTGCTCAAAGTCGGGTTGGAAGAAGGGTTACCGGATGGATTGTAGAGGCAAGGCCGGCCGCTCGCAAATGTCTTATATCTTATATAAGACTTGCGGCGGCGTGACTGTTGCCGGCAGGCGACGGCATGGTCGTCGTCGATCCGGCCCCGGTTGATTCAGGCGTCGCCCTTACTCGGGCACGGCGTCGTAGACCACCGCGACGCGCTTGAAATTGGCGCCGTATTGTTTCACGTCCAGCTGGAACGGCGCGCTCTCGCCGGGCGCCAGGCGCGGCAGCCGCAGCTCCTCGGAACGGGCGCCGGTCAGCTGGTCTTGCGCGTCGTACAGGCTGATCCAGACCTTGACCTTCTTGACCGCGGCCGGGTCGTCATTGCGCACGCGTCCGTGGACCACCACATACTTGTAGCGGAAGCGGTAGCTGAAGTTCAGCGTGCCGGTGCCGACCGCGGCTTCGGTGTTTTCGACCGTCACCGCCAGCTTGGGGCGCGGGCCGGGCAGTTCGGCGCGCTTGGCGGGAGTCCAGTCCGTCTTGACCTCGGTGTAGCGCGCGAAGTCGCGCCCGACCAGCTCCACCGGCACGCGTTCGCCTGGATACAGATAGGCGGGCAGCTCCCAGGACTGGCGCAGTTCCAGCGGCTGCGAGCCGTCGAACACGGCGATCGAGGCGCGCGGCGACAGCGCGACGTAGCGATCGCTGGTGTTGCTGACCTCGGCGTAGAGCCGGGGGCGGTCGATCTCGTCGAGCAGCCGGCGCGGCGCGCTGAGCTTGAGCTGGGCGGGATCGAACAGGGCGAAATTCTCGTCCAGCAGTTCCAGCGCGGTCAGCCGGGGCTTTGGAATCGCTCGGATGGCCGCCGGGCTGATGCGCTGCATCCGGCTGGCGGCGTTGGCCTGCGTGCTGGCGTCCTGGCCGCCGGACGCCGTGGTCTGGACCATGTATTCATAGGATGCGACCGCGCCTTCGCCGTACAGCTCGCAGCGCACGTCGAAGGTGGTGGCGGCGCCGGCCGCCAGCGAGCCCGCCGCGCCGTAGCCGTTGCCGCTGCCGATCAGCTTGCCGCCGGCGTCGTACAGCATCACCGTGACCTGCGCGCCGGAGATGGCGCTGGCGCCTTCATTCTTCAGGATGCCGACCAGCCGGTGCGCGCCGTCATTCTGGACCAGCTGCACCTTGCTGGCGGCGACCTGCCGGGTGATGGCGCTCATCGCGGGGCTGACCGAGCCGATGCGCAGCTCGTAGCGGCTGTAGGGCTGGCTGGGCAGGTCGATCAGCACCGGGCTGTACTCGCCGGGCAGCAGGGTGCGTGACAGCGGCGAGCCGCTGGCCGAGTTCTGCGCCAGATCGCCCTGGTAGAACTGCGCGCTGACGCTGGGCGCGTTGATGGGCTTGCCAGTCTCGTTGCGCATCATCAGCAGCAGCTGCTTGCGGCTGCCGTTGGCGATTTCACGGGTGTCCGTCAGTTTCACCAGCGAGGCGTCGATGGGCGGAACGCGCGGCGCCGCCTGATACGACGTGCGCGAGGAGCCGTTCATCAGCGAGATGACCACGGGAATGGAGATCACGGCCACCGCGATCGCGGCAGCGGTGATGACCAGATTGGGCTTGACGCGCGGCGTTGCCGGCGCCTGCATGCCACGCAGGATCTGCTCCAGCCGCTCGGCGACGTTGTCCTCGACCAGCGTCACGGCCTGGCAGTGGGTGCAGCGGTACTCGTTCTGGTCCAGCTTGGTGAAGTGGCCGCTGCCGCAATTCGAGCAGGTCAGGGTCACGGTATTGATGGTGGCGTGTTTGGCTGTCATGGACGCGGGCTGCGGGCGTATGGGTGTCTGGTGCGCACGCGGTGCCTGGGAGGGCTGGCGCGGCGGCTGCGCTGGCCGGCAAGGATAGCGGTGGAGCGGCCATCAGACATGGACGCTCGCATCCATTTGTGACAAAAGATGTGGAGCTGTCCGCTGGCGGGGCCGGACTAGGCCCGGTGCTATCATCGCGTCCTTCTCCATACGCCATCTGGCAAGCGCGTCCGCCGTTCCCAATCGTTTCCTCCCTGGCCGCGCCGCGCGGCGGGCAGAGCCGAGGCAGGTCAGGCTCTTTCCCCGCATGAGCATCTACCAACATCTGCTGTTCCTGGCCTGCGTGGCGCTCGCCACCTATGCGCAGACCATGACCGGTTTCGCCTTCGGCCTGGTGTTGCTGGGCCTGTCCGGAGTGTTTCAGCTGGCCTCGGTGTCCGAGGTGGCCAATGTGGTGAGCGTGCTGTCGCTGGTGAACGCGGCCGTCACGCTGGCCCGCGCCAAGCCGCAGGTGAACTGGCGATTGCTGGCGCCGGCGCTGGGCAGCAGCCTTGCCGGCGTGGTCGCGGGCGTGTTCGCGCTGGCCTGGATCAGCGGTTCGATGGCCGTGGCGCTGCAACTGCTGCTGGGCGTGACCATCATGGCCTGCGCCGTCTTGCTGGTGGCGCGCGCCGAACCCTTGCCGCGCCTGTCCTCGCGCGGTTCCTTCGTCTTCTTCGGCAGCGTGTCCGGCCTGCTGGGCGGTTTGTTTTCCAGCGCCGGGCCTCCCATGGTCTATCACCTGTACCGCCAGCCGCTGCCGCTGGCGTCCATCCGCAACAGCCTGCTGATCCTGTTTTCGTTCAATGCGATGGCGCGCCTTGGGCTCGTGACCAGCCAGGGCCAGTTCCAGGCCTCATCCTTCTGGCTGAGTGCGCAGGCGCTGCCGCTGGTGATCGCCGTGACCTGGGCGGCGCGCCGCTACGGCAGCGCCGGATCGATGAAGACCGTCAGGCGCATGGTGTTCGTGCTGCTGCTGGCGGCCGGAGCCGGGCTGGTCGTGCCCGCCGCCCGCCAGCTGGCGGGCGGATAAGGCGCCTAGCCGGCGCGTCCGCGCTAGCGTTCGCCGCTGATGTAGCGTTCCAGTTCGGTAATGATGAACTTTTGCTCGCTCATCACATCCTTGACTAGGTCGCCGATCGACACCAGGCCGACCAGTTTCTGTTCATGGATGACGGGCAGGTGCCGGAAGTGGCGCTCGGTCATGAGCGCCATGCAGTGCTCGCGGGTGTCTTCCGGGCGCACGTAGTAGACCGAGTCGGTCATGATGTCGCGGACCTTGGTGGTGCGCGAGGAGCGGTCCTGCAGCACGATCTTGCGGGCGTAGTCGCGTTCGGTGAGCATGCCCAGCACCGTCTCGCCATCCACCACGACCACGGCGCCGATGCCGCGTTCGGCCATGGTGCGGATGGCATCGTAGACGGAGGAGTCCGGCGCCACCGTCACGACCGCCGGATTGGACTTTTCCCTGAGAATCTCAGCCACTTTCTTCACGATGCGCTCCCGAATCGCTGCCTGGGTTCAAACCTTGGCCGCCCCGCGCGGCTGATGCCTTCATCGCCGCGAGGCGCGGTCCTGGCTCCATCCTAAGCCCGAGCCCCGACTTGCCGCAAGCGCGCCGGCGGAGCCGGGCGTCCGGGCGACTCGGACCTGTCATCCGGCGGCAACATCGTGCGTCCGGGGGGGGGGGGGGGGGGGGGGGGGGGGGGGGGGGGGGGGGGGGGGGGGGG
>NZ_JBICCO010000067.1:0-40081 GCF_043119405.1 Achromobacter sp. 413638 | reverse complement strand
AGCATCGGCGCGACCAGGGGCTGCTGTTCGGGGCTGTGGAATCCCGCAACGGAATCCTCGGGGGAGAATGCCGACATGGCGTCGATGAGTTGCAACATGCGTTGATCCACCTGTTGGAGTTCCGCTGGGCCGGCCGGGACGGGCGGGGTTCCGGTCATGATTTCCATGGCCAGGCCGAACGCCGTGGCCGCGGCGGGAGCCGCTTCCGAAAAGCTGCTGGCGCTGCCCAGCCACAGCCGTTGCGCGGCGGCCTCTTCCGGGCTGCCCAGCGCTGTGGTCGCACTGGACGTCGCAGCGGCGCCGGACGGGGTGACGGGCGAGCCGTTGGCGTTCGAGACGAGGGCCGCGATGTCGGCGTAGCTCAATACCGTGCCATCGGTGAAAGCCAGGTTTTCTATCCCGTAGCCGGACAGCGGACGGAAGAAGAAGTCCAGGACGGTGAGCGTATTGCCGGTGTCCAGCGTGATCAGCAGATCATTGCTCGTGCCGACGCGTTGCAGGCTGATGTCTCCGGCCAGGATGCCGGCGTCGAACTGGATGACGTCCGTGCCGCCGAACAGGCCGTCTTCCCGTATGGTGTCGTTGCCCGAGCCGCGGCCGTAGCGGTAGGTGTCCGAGCCCTCGCCGCCGATCAGCAGGTCGTCGCCGGCGCCGCCATCCAGCGTGTCGTCGCCGCGTTCGCCGTACAGCGTGTCGTTGCCGTCGTCGCCGTAGATTGCGTCATTGCCGTCGCCGCCGTAGAGCGCATCGTTGCCGCCGGCGCCTCGCAGCACGTCGTTGCCGGCGGTGCCGTAGATCGTGTCGTTGCCTTCGGTGGGGCGCATGGTGATCGCCGCGACGTCCGGCAGCGTCAGCGCGCTGCCGTCAGAGAATTCCAGGCGTTCCACCCGTCCGGCGTCGGCCGTCTCGCCGTCGAAATAGTCCTTGATGAGCAGCGTGTTGCCGGTGGGTGCGAGCGTGATCAGCAAGTCGTAGGAAGATCCGATCCGTTGCAAGCTCAGGTCCGCCTGGGTGATGCCGGCATCGAAGACGACGCGGTCGTTGCCGAAGAACAGCTTGCCTTCGAGGATCGTGTCGTTTCCGGAGTTCCGGCCGAACCGATAGGTATCGTTCCCGATGCCGCCGTCCAGCGTGTCGTCGCCGGCTCCGCCGTCCAGCGTATCGTTGCCTGTCTCGCCATATAGCACATCGTTGCCATTGCCGCCGAGCAGCAGGTCATTGCCATCGCGACCCCAGATCGTATCGTCTCCGTCCAGCCCTGATATCGTGTCGTCGTCCGTGGTACCGATGAGTTGATCATTGCCTGCCGTGCCGGTCATGGTGAGGGTGATGATGTCTGCGAAGTTCAGGCTGTCGCCATTCGCGAACTCGAACAGCTCGATGCCATAGCTGGCGATGGCGCGGGTGAAATAGTTTTTCAACAGTAGCGTGCTGTTGGAGCCCGCAATGGTGACCAGCAGATCCTGGGACGTGCCGACGCGCGTGAACCGCAGGTCGGCGCGCTGGATGTCGTCGTCGAACTGAACCCGGTCGGTGCCGCCAAAAAGGCCTTCTTCCTGTATCACGTCATTGCCGGAGTTGCGGCCGAACCAGTACGAGTCGGAACCCTCTCCGCCGATCAGGAGATCGTTGCCGGCGCCGCCGTCCAGGATGTCATCGCTCCGGTCGCCGTACAGGATGTCGTCGCCGCCCTCGCCGAAGATGCGGTCGTTGCCGTCGGTGCCGTAGATGACATCGTTGCCTTCCGTGGGGCGCATGACGATCGCCGCCACGTCGGCATAGCCCAGGACCACGCCGTCGCCGAATTCGAGACGTTCGATGCGTACGCTGTCCGTGCCGAGACGATCGAAATAGTCCTTGATGAGCAGGGTGTTGCCTGAACCGGAGATCGTGATGAGCAGGTCCGGACTCGATCCCACGCGTTGGAACTGGACATCCGTGAACCGCACGTCGGCATCGAACAGGACCCTGTCGTTGCCGGACATGAGCAGCCCTTCCTTGATGGTGTCGTTGCCGGAATGGCGGCCGAAGAGATAGGTATCGTCTCCCACGCCGCCATCCAGCACGTCGTCGCCCGCGCCGCCGTCCAGGGTGTCGTTGCCGGCCTCGCCGTTCAAGGTGTCGTTGCCATCACCGCCCAGCAGCGTATCGTTGCCGTCACCACCGTTCAGGATGTCGTTGCCGGCCAGTCCGTTGATGACATCGTCGGCGGCAGTGCCGGTGATCACGTCGTCGCCGTTGGTGGCCCCCATCGTGATTGCCGCGATGTCGATGAAGGTCAGCACGGTGCCGTTGGCGAATTCGAACAGATCGATGCCGTAGCGTTGCAACGCCCGCTGGAAGTAGTCGTGAACGAGCAGGGTATTGCCCGAACCCTGGACGGTGATGAGCAGATCGTTCGACGTGCCTGCGCGGGCGAAGGTGATGTCCGACGGCAGGATGTCCGCATCGAACAGCACCCGGTCACCAGCATCGCCATACAGGCCGGTTTCCCTGATGGTGTCGTTGCCCGAATGTCGGCCGAACAGGTAGGTGTCGGAGCCTTCGCCGCCGTACAGCGTGTCGTCGCCCGCGCCGCCGTCCAGGATGTCGTCGCCGCCTTCGCCATACAGCGTGTCGTTGCCTTCCTGCCCGCGGATGGTCTCGCCGGCATTGGTGCCATAGATGATGTCGTCGCCGGAAGTCGCGCCGAGGATCCCCGCCACGATGTCGTCGTAGGTCAGGACGGAGCCATCGGAGAATTCGAGCCGATCCACGACGTAGCGCCCATTGGTGCCGAAGAAGTAGTCCTTGATCCGCAGGGAGCTGCCGCCGCCTTGCAGCGTGATGAGCAGGTCGAAAGAGGATCC
Source organism: Achromobacter sp. 413638 (assembly GCF_043119405.1). Lineage (NCBI taxonomy): Bacteria > Pseudomonadati > Pseudomonadota > Betaproteobacteria > Burkholderiales > Alcaligenaceae > Achromobacter > Achromobacter sp. 413638. The sequence goes on along the minus strand of NZ_JBICCO010000067.1, from coordinate 37,232 downwards.
GTCGCGCGCGATGCGCAGGTCGGCAGGCGCGATGCCGGCCTCGAACACGATGCGGTCCAGGCCTCCTTCGTCCTGGATGGTGTCGTGGCCGGCGTTGTGGCCGAACAGGTACGTGTCATCGCCGATGCCGCCGCGCAGGATGTCGTCGCCGCTGCCGCCGTCCAGCGTGTCGTTGCCTTCACCGCCGTCGAGGATGTCGTTGCCGGCGCCGCCCAGCAGCGTATCGCTGCCCGCCCGGCCGTAGAGTGTGTCGTTGCCGTCCAGCCCCGCGATTGTCTCATCGCGGAAGGTGCCGTCGATGACGTCGTTGGCGGCGGAAGCCTGCATGGTCAGGTTCGCGACATCGTCGAAGTTCAGGACGCGGTCCGAGAACTCCAGCGTGTCGATGCCGGCATGGAGGGTGTCGCGCGAGAAGTATCCTTCGATCAGCAGGGTGTTGCCCGAGCCGGTGATGGTGACTCGGAGATCGGCGCCTGTGCGCAAGATCGTCACATCGAACGACATTACGTCGGCGTCGAACAGCACCCGGTCCGCGGGCGACGCGTCGTTGAGTTCAATGATGCGATCGTTGCCGGAGTCGCGGCCGAACAGATAGGTATCCGAGCCGCTGCCGCCCTCGAGCGTGTCGTCGCCCGCTCCGCCATCCAGGATGTCGTTGCCGCCCATGCCCTGCAAATGGTCGTTGCCGCCGCCGCCGTTCAGCACGTCGTCGCTGCCATAGCCGGTCAACCGGTCCGACTGTTCGGTGCCGGCGAGGACGATGTTCTTTATCTCGCCAATTGAAAGGACGGTGCCGTCGTCGAATCTGATGCGTTCGACGGCATAGGACGTGGTGGCGTCCAGCAGGAAGTAGTTGGACACGACAAGCAGATCCGTCGTGCCCTTGATCATGATGTGCAGATCGTTTTCCGAGCGCAGGAATGACACGTCGGCGCGTGCGATGCCCGGCTTGAACTGTATCGTGTCCGCATTGACGCCCAACGGGTCCGCGTCGTAGTTGTCTATCGTATCCACGCCCGAGCCGAGGCCGAACAGATAGGTGTCCGCGCCCGTTCCGCCGCTCAGGAAATCGCGGCCGACGCCGCCGTCCAGGATGTCATCGCCGGCGTCGCCGTAGAGCTGGTCCTTGCCGGCGCCGCCCAGGAGCGTATCGTTGCCGCCGCCGCCGCGCAGGATGTCGTTGCCGCCTTCCCCGGACAGCGTGTTGTCCTGGTCGTCCCCGGTGAGTACGTCAGAGCCTGATTGACCGATATCGGCCAGCAGCCGGGAGAAGTCGTCGCTGCCCGATGCTCCGATTTGGCGCAGGGCCCGCATGAATTCGGCGCCGCGTTCGCCCAGGCCGTGCAATGCCAGGCCGAATTCCTCGATCAGGTGCTGGGCTTCGGCGGGGTTCGCCGCATAGGAGTTCCGCAGGCTGGCGGCCACCTGGGAAAGATCGAACAGGATTTTGTTGTCGACGATGTCGGTGATCGTGACCTGGCCGATCAAGGAATAGAAGTGCGATGCAGCCATCAATTGGCCATACAGCATTTCGCGCAATGATTCGTAGGCGTCCAGCAGCAGGGCCGCCGAATTGGGCCCTGGATTGGGCGTGCCGGCGTTGGTTCCGGCACTTTGCAGGAACTTGTCGCCCAGAAAGGCTTCCAGCGCGTAGAGTTTCCGGGCGTCGTGCATGTATTCGCCGCGGCTGGTGGGGGCAATCCCGGCGACGCCGGCCCAGGCGAAGACCAACTGATCGAACGCCAGCAGGCGGGCATCGCGGTTTTGCTCGGCGACGAACGCCGCGATCAGCGCCTGGAGTTGGCCGCTGCCATCGCGGGCGATGGCCTGATGCAGGCTGTGCACCGTGCCGGATCCCCTGACGTTCGGCAGGGCAGCGATGGTGCTGTTGATCGCCACGGTGTCCTTCTCGATCGTCATGGCGGGGTCGATCGCGAACCAGACGTCGTTCATGCCGCGAACCGAGCCGTCGGTGCGCGTATAACCGCCGGCGAGCGCATGGTTGTTGCCCTGCGCGTCCACGCCGCCGGGGTTGCGGGTGTAGCCCAAGTCGATCGAGCGCACGTTGGCCTCGGACAGGGTCATCAGTTCGCCCGCGTCCACGCCGGCGCTGCTGTTACTGTCCCGCCAGACCCGCAGTTCATGGAAGCGTTCGTCGTTGGCGTCGATTTTGCCGTCGCCGTTGCTGTCGAACAGCGCCAGCGCCGCAAACCCGTCGGACGCGCGGCCGCCTCCGGGCAGGTAGGCGTTGTTGCCGAAAAGCTCGCTGCCGTCGTCGATCTGGCCGTTGCCGTTTCTGTCCCAGACCAGCAGGCCGTCGTCCTTGCCCACCCAGCCCGTTTCCTCGGCGAAGCCATCGCCGTCATGGTCGAAGAATATGCCCGACGTATACGAGAGCGTTTCCACGCCGTCGCCGTCCAGGTCGAGGATGAGCGGGCTGACCGCCTTTTTTGCACCGCCCATGCCGGCGGCGGGGTTGTCGGGGTTGGATGGGTCAGAGGGGTCGGTTGGATCCTGGGGGCTGCGACCGGGACCGGGTCCCCCGAGGGGAAATGTATGGCCGGTCAAGCTGGCTAGGGTCCCCGCTATAGTCAGGCCAGCTCCGATAGCGAGCAACGGGATGGCTGCTGCCGCGCCTCCGGCACTCACGCTGATGACTGCCGCCGCCATGGCAAAGCCGTTGCCAACAATTGAGATCGCATCCGACAAGGACAATTTCCTGAAGTCGCGAATATCCATGCCGATCTTTGCGACTGTCCATGTAGCTGCCATCGGGTTGGTGGCGAGGGCTACCGCTTGGGCAAGGCCTGGTATGCGGTTGCCTGCGACGGAGGCAACGCCGTTGACGATGCCAACCAGGGCTTGTCCGTCTCCGGACATGATGGCAACAGGTCGTCCATCGGCATGAGCGGAATAGATGCCTTCCGCGCCTGAACCTGTTACGACGAATAGGTTGACCCAACTCATGCGAACTCCTTGATCAAGAGTGGCGGAGATAGAGCGCAATAACCCCGCAAATCACAAGAAAAACGGCTATGTAGTTGTAGATTTTCTGATTCGGGATATACGGAGTGTCCGGGCGCTTCTTTTTGTGGCGGTATATCCGATAGAGGTCGTAGACCGCATAGAGCACCACCAGCAATATTCCGAGCAATAGGGCATAGGGCAGAATCTGTCTCATTGCTTGTGAAGCATCCTTGGTTGATCAACCATCTTGAGATAGCAGCGCCAGCATCCGTCTCACCCATATCCGCATGCATGACATTTTTTATTTGTGAAAGCGGAATGAAAGGGTGCGCGAAAAAATTAACGAGCGATCAATAATTTGTCAATAAATTAAATTGTCGAATATATAAAGTTGACTGTTTATTTTGAGAGCGCTTTCATTATTCCCGGCGTTGCCGATGGATTCGCCGGCGGCGCCAACAATCCGGCAATGTCCAGGCCGGCCGCGATGGACCGCGCCACGGATGGGCTGCGTGCCTGGCTAGGGCCGTGAGGCCCGTGATGCCGGGCCAGCTACACTCGAGGCTTCGCCTCACCGTCCGCCTCTCGCGCCAGATCACAGGAGAATTCCCATGCTCAAAGGAAAAGTCGCAGTCGTCACCGGTTCCACCAGCGGCATCGGCCTCGGCATCGCCAGCGCGCTCGCCCAGCAGGGCGCCGATATCGTCCTGAACGGCTTCGGCGACGCCGCCGAGATCGAGAAGGTTCGCGCCGGGCTGGCCAGCCAGCATGGCGTGCGCGTCGTGTACGACGGCGCCGACCTGTCCAAGGGCGAGGCCGTGCGCGGCCTGATCGACAACGCGGTGCGCCAGCTCGGCCGCATCGACATCCTGGTCAACAACGCCGGCATCCAGCACACCGCGCCGATCGAGGACTTCCCGGTCGAGAAGTGGGACGCCATCATCGCGCTGAACCTGTCGGCCGTGTTCCACGGCACCGCCGCCGCGCTGCCGTACATGAAGAAGCAGGGCTTCGGCCGCATCATTAACATCGCCTCGGCCCACGGGCTGGTGGCCTCGGCCTTCAAGTCGGCCTATGTCGCCGCCAAGCACGGCGTGGTCGGCTTCACCAAGGTCACCGCGCTGGAGACCGCCGGCCAGGGCATCACGGCCAACGCCATCTGCCCGGGCTGGGTGCGCACCCCGCTGGTCGAGAAGCAGATCACCGCGCTGGCCGAGAAGAACGGCGTGGATCAGGAAGCCGCCGCCCGCGAACTGCTCAGCGAAAAGCAGCCCTCGCTGCAATTCGTCACGCCGGAACAGCTGGGCGGCACCGCCGTCTTCCTGGTGTCCGACGCCGCCGCGCAGATCACCGGCACCACCATTTCCGTCGACGGCGGCTGGACCGCGCGCTGATATCAGGTAGGAACCCCGCTCATGCTGTTTTTGCTTTCCCCCGCCAAGAAACTGGACTACGACTCGCCGCTGCACGTCGAGACGCATACCCAGCCCCTGTTCGTCGATCAGGCCGCCGGCCTGATCAAAGTGCTCAAAACCAAGTCCGCCGACGACATTTCCGCGCTGATGAGCCTGAGCCCGGCGCTGTCCGAGCTCAATGTGCAGCGCTACGCCAGCTGGAAGCGCAGCTTCACCCAGGCCAATTCGCGCCAGGCGGTGCTGGCCTTCAATGGCGATGTGTATGAGGGGCTGGACGCGTCCTCGCTGTCGGCCAAGCAGCTGGACTGGGCGCAGGAACACGTGGCCATCCTCAGCGGCCTGTACGGCGTGTTGCGTCCGCTGGACCTGATGCAGCCCTACCGCCTGGAAATGGGCACGCGCCTGGAAACGCCGAAGGGCAAGACGCTGTACGACTACTGGGGCAGTTCGATCGCGCAGTACCTGAACGAACGCCAGGAAGGCCAGAAGTCGCCGGTCATCGTCAACCTGGCGTCCGAGGAGTACTTCAAGTCCGTGGACCTGAAGGCGCTCAAGGCGCGGGTGGTGCAGTGCGTGTTCCAGGATTGGAAAAACGGCGCCTGGAAAATCATCAGCTTCCACGCCAAGCGGGCGCGCGGCCTGATGGCGCGCTACGCCATCCTGCACAAGGTCGCCAAGCCCGAAGGGCTGCAGGGCTTCGACCTGGAGGGTTACGCCTACGACGCGTCGGCCTCGTCGGACGACAAGCTGGTGTTCCGGCGCAAGCTCTGAGCCTCTGGCTTGCTGTCGTGAAAATGGCCGCCTTCGGGGCGGCCATTTTCTTGCGGCGTCGCGATCCTGGCAGGACGCGCCGCCCGCTCAGGCCGGCGCCGCCGCGCCCGGCGCGTGCGCCGGCTCGTCCAGCGCCAGCAATTCCTGGCGGATCATGTGGCTGGCCTTGATCATTTGCTTGAGCGGATACGCCAGCGCCGCCTGCTCGCCGTCGGTGTCGAACTGAGTCGGCAGGACCGGCGCAGGCCCTTGCATCCGGCTTTCGTCCAGCAGCCGGGCCATGCCGTCCAGCGCCTCGCGCACCGGCGCGGGCGTTTGCGGCAGCGCCGCCAGGGTCGGGATGGCGGCCGTGATCTGCGAGGCCAGCACATGGTTCTGGATCAGCAGGTTGTTCAGCTCGGGCACGTTGACCTGATGCGACTTGGGTTCGCTCATCATGCGGTAGAACGCCTCGGCGAAATTGCTGAAGGCGATGTGCACGTTCTTGCGCGCCAGCCGCCAGGCGAGGTCGGCGTCGGCGATGGCCGGGGCCTGGCCGTCCCTGGCCGCGTCAGGCGCGGGATCGGCCGGCGCCTGCATCGCGTCGGCGTATCGCATGCCCGCAAGCAGGTACTCGCGGTTGGCGCGCGTGGCCGCCGCCGCCAGCGGCTTGAGGTAGCGGGCCTCCCACCAGGGCAGGATGTAGCTGCACACCAGCGCCAGCGCGCAGCCGATCAGCGTGTCGATGGCGCGTTCGCCGATCACCGACATGGACACCGTGCCGGGAGAAACGAAGTGGAACACCAGCACCACGAACAGCGTGTTGAAGATGGCGCTGGCCATGTAGTTCAGCTGCACCAGGCTGTTGCCCATGATGCAGGCGGCCAGCAGCACGGCGAACAGGATCTCGGGGCTGTCGGTCAGGTTGAACAGCAGCAGGGCGCAGACGCAGCCGATGACGGTGCCAGTCAGGCGCCAGCCATTGCGCTGTCGGGTCAGCGCGAAGCCGGGCTTCATGATGATCACGATGGTCAGCATGATCCAGTAGTTGTGCGCCGAGAATGCCGGCGACAGCCAGCGGCTGGCCAGCGTCATCGCCAGCGCCGCCGCCGCCGTCACGCGCAGCGCGTAGCGGAAGTGCGGCGAATCCAGGCGCAGGTTGCTGGTCAAGAGGCCGAAGCGGAATTCCTGGCGCGAGATGAAGCGCGTGAGCGACTTGCTGATGCGCAGCACATCGGTGGGCTTGGCGTCGGGCGAGGCGGCGGTGTGGTCGGCCAGCCGGTCGACGATGCGGGTGGAATTGCGCAGGCGGCGCAGCACCTGGATGATCAGCGCCAGCATTTCCGGCTCGCGTTCGCCGAAGCCCTGTTGCTTGAGCTGCTCGATCTCGTACTCGATGGCGCGCAGCTCGGCCTTGGCGCTGCTGCGGTACTGCACCTTGCGACCGCGCGACACGTCCAGCGCGATGCGGTTCAGTTCCAGCGACATCTTCACCAGCGCGTCGCGCATGAAGATCAGGCAGTCGTTGCCGGCCAGCGCGCGCCGCAGCGCGGCGTAGTCGGTGTGCGTGGCCACCAGCGTGTCCAGCAGCTGCAGCATGTCCACGAACATGTTCCAGATCATCACGCGCTGGCGGTCGCCCAGGCCCTTGCCGCGCGGCAGGGCGCGCAGCACCATGTCGCGCGCCGCCTGGTGTTTTTCCGTCATGACGGACTGGCTCTGGATCAGCGCGCGATAGGCATCGTCCAGGTCCGCGGTCGCGTCGTAGAAGGCGGCGCGCGCGGCCACGTAGTCGGCGGTGGCGAACAGCGCCACCGACATGGCCTGCTGTTCCTCGCGCAGCCAGAACAGTCGCGAGAAGCCCAGGCTGAACGCCACGTAGAACAGCGCGCCGCCCAGCGTCGCGGCGGCATGGGCCAGGACCTGGTCGGGCTCCAGCGGCGAATGCATGGTCAGCGTCATGAGCAGCAGGGCGGCGAAGCCGATCAGGCCGCCGCGCTTGCCGAAGACGGTGAACATGGAAAAGACGAAGCACTGGGCGATGACCGCCAGCCAGATCAGTACAGGGTGCGTGGACGCCAGCCCGGTGATGATGACGGTCAGCGTGCCCAGCAAGGCGCCGCCGAGCATTTCGTTGGTGCGGTGGCGTTGCGGACCGCCGGGCTGGTCGATGATGGCCAGGCACTGCGCGCCGAAGGTGGCCACCAGTCCCGTGGCGTAGTGGCCGAACAGTCCGCCCAGCACCAGCACCGGCAACAGCATGCCTATCGCCTGGCGCACCCCTCCGAAAAAGTAGTGGCTGTAGAGGAAGCGGCGAATGCTGGCAATGCGCAAATCCATGGGCGAGCGGCGTGCGGGCTGATTGATGCGACAAGTATAGAGAGCGGCGGGCTTTTCGGGGCCGGATTACTGCGCCAGATTGTTGCCGCGATGGCGCTTTGACGTCGCTTTGGCGGCGGTTCGGATTTGGGTCCTGGTCCGGGTTTGGGGGGCAACGCAGGACAAGTCCGAGCCGGATTCCAAAATGATGCGGGACCACAATATGGACCTCAAAGGACCAGCATGTGGACCTGCGGCAGCGGCCCGCCCGCGCCGCAGAATCCGGGGTCGGATCTTCCGCGATACCTGGGCGCAACACCGCGCCACGCATGATTTGCTACGGATGACGCAATGCGGTAGAGTCGTTGCCTTGCGCTGGCCTGCCTATCCGAAGCCGGCGCGTTGAGGCGGATTTTCTGGACCACCTTCCAGGATCTTCCGCAGCAGTTACACCTGCCGTTGGCCGCGCCACAAGCGTGTGTTGCCAAGGCTTCCATTTCGACCTCCAGCGTCCCCAAGGGGCGTTCGCGCTGCGTTCTGTCGAACGTATGCCGGGTCGGCAAGGTGTCCGGGTGGCGTGGCTCCGTGAGCCGCAAAGCGCCGGATCATGTTGTCGCAGCCGGTATGGGTTCAGTTGCCGCCGTATCCGGGCGGGCAGCAGGCAGGGTTAGCAGGGCCGGTTTTGAAAGGAATGACAACATGGAACTGAATGGCGCCGATATCGTCGTGCGCTGCCTGGCCGAAGAAGGCGTGGAACACGTTTTCGGCTACCCCGGCGGCGCGGTGCTTTATATCTACGACGCGATTTTCAAGCAAGACAAATTCCAGCATATCCTGGTCCGCCATGAGCAGGCCGCCGTGCATGCCGCCGACGCGTATTCGCGCTCGTCGCAGAAGGTCGGCGTCTGCATCGTGACCAGCGGCCCCGGCGTGACCAACGCGGTCACCGGCATCGCCACTGCCTACATGGACTCGATCCCGATGGTCATCATCAGCGGTCAGGTTCCCACGGCGGCGATCGGCGAGGACGCCTTCCAGGAATGCGACACCGTCGGCATCACGCGTCCCTGCGTCAAGCACAACTTCCTGGTGCGCGACGTCAAGGATCTGGCCGAGACCATGCGCCGCGCGTTCTACATCGCGCGCACCGGCCGTCCCGGCCCGGTGCTGGTCGACATCCCCAAGGACGTCACCGTCGCGCAGTGCAAGTACGCGCCGCCCAAGGGCGAGATCACGATGCGCTCCTACGCGCCCGTCAACAAGGGGCACCAGGGGCAGATCAAGAAGGCTGTGCAGATGCTGCTGGCCGCCGAACGTCCGATGATCTACACCGGCGGCGGCGTGATCCTGTCCAACGCCGCGCCCGAGCTGAACAGGCTCGTGACGCAGCTGGGCGCGCCCTGCACCAGCACGCTGATGGGCCTGGGCGGCTATCCCGCCAGCAGCGGCCAGTTCGTGGGCATGCCCGGCATGCACGGCACGTATGAAGCCAACATGGCGATGCAGCACTGCGACGTGCTGCTGGCCATCGGCGCGCGCTTCGACGACCGCGTGATCGGCAATCCCAAGCATTTCGCCCAGAACGCCCGCAAGATCATCCATATCGACATCGATCCCTCGTCGATCTCCAAGCGCGTGCGCGTGGACGTGCCCATCGTCGGCAACGTCAAGGACGTGCTGGCCGACCTGAGCGCTCAGTACGAGGCGGCCGCCGCCGAGCACAAGCCGGCCTCCATCACGAAGTGGTGGGAGCAGGTCGAGACCTGGCGCGGCAAGGAATGCCTGAAGTACGCGGGCTCGGACGAAGTCATCAAGCCGCAGTACGTGGTGGAAAAGCTCTGGGAAGTGACCGGCGGCGACGCCTTCGTCACCTCCGACGTGGGCCAGCACCAGATGTGGGCGGCGCAGTACTACAAGTTCGACAAGCCGCGTCGCTGGATCAACTCCGGCGGCCTGGGCACCATGGGCGTGGGCCTGCCGTACGCCATGGGCGTGCAGATGGCCAATCCGGGCCAGGAGATCGCCGTCATCACCGGCGAAGCCTCGATCCAGATGAACATCCAGGAACTGTCGACCTGCGCGCAGTACCGCCTGACGCCCAAGATCGTCTGCCTGAACAACCGCTTCCTGGGCATGGTCCGGCAGTGGCAGCAGATCGACTACGGCTCGCGCTACTCCGAGTCGTACATGGATTCGCTGCCCGACTTCGTCAAGGTGGCCGAGGCCTATGGCCACGTAGGCCTGCGCATCGAGCGCCCGGCCGACGTCGAGCCGGCGCTGCGCGAAGCGTTCAAGAAGCACAAGGACCGCCTGGTCTTCCTGGACTTCATCACCGACCGCACCGAGAACGTGTGGCCCATGGTGAAGGCCGGCCGCGGGCTGACCGAAATGCTGCTCGGCTCTGAAGACCTGTAAGGAGGCCAACATGAAGCATGTGATTTCCGTCCTCCTCGAGAACGAGCCCGGCGCGCTGTCGCGCGTGGTGGGGCTGTTCTCCGCGCGGGGCTACAACATCGAGACGCTGACCGTCGCGCCGACCGAGGACGCCACGCTGTCGCGCATGACCATCGTCACCACCGGCTCGGATGAAATCATCGAGCAGATCACCAAGCACCTGAACCGCCTGGTGGACGTGGTGAAGGTGGTCGACCTGACCGAAGGCTCGCACATCGAGCGCGAGCTGATGCTGGTCAAGGTGCGCGCGGTGGGCAAGGAACGCGAGGAAATGAAGCGCATGGCCGACATCTTCCGCGGCCGCATCATCGACGTGACCGACAAGTCCTACACCATCGAACTCACCGGGGTGCAGGAAAAGGTACAGGCCTTCCTCGAGGCTCTGGACCGCAGCGCCATCCTGGAAACCGTGCGCACCGGCGTGTCCGGCATCGGCCGCGGCGAACGGATCTTGAAGATCTGAGGCCGGGATTTCCCGGCCGCACCCTGCAACTGAATCAATCGAATATCCACATACTGGAATCTGGAGCACAACATGAAAGTTTTCTACGACAAAGACTGCGATCTCTCCCTCGTCAAAGGCAAGACCGTCGCCATCATCGGCTATGGCTCGCAAGGCCACGCGCACGCGCAGAACCTGCATGACTCGGGCGTGAAGGTCGTCGTCGGCCTGCGCAAGGGCGGCGCCTCGTGGAACAAGGCCGCCAGCGCCGGCCTGGACGTCAAGGAAGTCGCCGACGCCGTCAAGTCCGCCGACATCGTCATGATGCTGCTGCCCGACGAGAACATCGCCTCGGTCTACAACAAGGAAGTGCACGCCAACATCAAGGCCGGCGCCGCGCTGGCCTTCGCCCACGGCTTCAACGTGCACTACGGCCAGGTCGTGCCGCGCGAAGACATCGACGTCATCATGATCGCGCCGAAGGCCCCGGGCCACACCGTGCGCAACACCTACAAGCAGGGCGGCGGCGTGCCGCACCTGGTGGCCGTGTACCAGGACAAGTCCGGCGCCGCGCGCGACGTGGCCCTGTCCTACGCCAGCGCCAACGGCGGCGGCCGCGCCGGCATCATCGAGACCAACTTCCGCGAAGAAACCGAAACCGACCTGTTCGGCGAACAGGCCGTGCTGTGCGGCGGTACCGTCGAACTGATCAAGGCCGGCTTCGATACGCTGGTGGAAGCCGGCTACGCGCCCGAAATGGCCTACTTCGAGTGCCTGCACGAGCTGAAGCTGATCGTCGACCTGATCTACGAAGGCGGCATCGCCAACATGAACTACTCGATCTCGAACAACGCCGAATTCGGCGAATACGAGACCGGCCCGAAGATCGTCACGGACGACACCCGCGCCGCCATGCGCCAGTGCCTGACGGACATCCAGAACGGCGAGTACGCCAAGCGCTTCATCCTGGAAAACGCCGCCGGCGCCCCGACGCTGACCTCGCGCCGCCGCATCAACGCGGAATCGCAGATCGAGCAGGTGGGCGGCAAGCTGCGCGCCATGATGCCCTGGATCGCCGCCAACAAGCTGGTGGACAAGTCCAAGAACTGATGCCCGCCAGGGCGCCGGGCCTGCCCGGCGCCCCAGGCTGCGTCACGGCGGCATGCCTGCGAGGGCATGCCGCTTTTCTTTTCCCCGCGGGCGTAGCACGCCCCGCGCCGCGCCGGCGCGTAAGGTCGTCCGGCCCGCAAGCGGGGCCAGATGGGTTAACCTTTCGATCTGTCCGCCGCAAGTTTTCCAGACCATGCCCAATTTCTCCATGCGCGATTCCGAGAACCGCCATCGCAGCATCTACCTGCTGCCCAACGCGTTCACCACCGCGGCCCTGTTCGCGGGCTTCTACGCCGTCGTGCAGGCCATGAACAACCGCTTCGAGGTCGCCGCCATCGCCATTTTCGTGGCCATGGTGCTGGACGGCATGGACGGTCGCGTGGCGCGCCTGACCAATACCCAGTCCGCCTTCGGCGAGCAGTACGACTCGCTGTCCGACATGACCTCGTTCGGCGTGGCGCCGGCGCTGGTCATGTACGAATGGATTCTGAACGACCTGGGCCGCTGGGGCTGGCTGGCCGCGTTCGTCTACGTGGCGGGGGCCGCGCTGCGGCTGGCGCGCTTCAACACCAATATCGCCGTGGTCGACAAGCGCTACTTCCAGGGCCTGCCCAGCCCCGCCGCCGCCGCGCTGGTGGCCGGCTTCGTCTGGCTGGCCGTGGACAACAAGCTGCCCATCCATGACAGCGTGATGGCCTGGGTCGCATTCACCGTGACCATGTACGCCGGCATCTCGATGGTGTCGAACGCGCCGTTCTTCAGCGGCAAGAGCTTCGCCCTGGGCCGCAGCGTGCCGTTCTGGGGCATTCTGCTGGTGGTGGCCGTGTTCGTGTTCGTCTCCAGCGATCCTCCGGTGGTGCTGTTCGGCCTGTTCGTGCTGTACGGCCTGTCGGGCTGGATCATCTGGGCGCTGCGCTGGAACCGCGCGCGTCGCTTGCAGCAGGAACGGCGCGGGCAGGGGTCGTGACATCATTGCTGGGATGCAATTGAAAAACCCGCCGTTGGGCGGGTTTTTTCATGGCCGAGGCATTCAGCGCCACATGAACCTGTCTTCGTCGTACATCGGATCCGGCCCAGGATGGAAATGCGTCACACCCGAACCGTCGCGGCCCATGTAGACGTACATCAGCGAATTCCAGACGCTGTTTTCCTTGTAGCGATAGGACCAGACCACCTCGCGCTTCTCGCCCAGCCCCGCTTCATCGATCCTGGCCGGCGGGCCGAATTCGCAGCGCACCCGGTCCGGACTCCAGGTTCCGGTCTCCAGCACCTTGAAGTGCGGGTCGGTCAGCAGCGGCAGCACCTTGTCCACCCGGCCGTCGGCGCCGACATTGGCGCCCCAGGCGTACTGGCCCATGGGCTGCTGGGTCCAGATGACGCGCCGGCCGCCGTTGGCCTGCGGGCATTCGAAGTTGGGCCGGCCGAACTGGGCCTGCACGTCGGCCAGCGGCGTGCCAGGCGCGACCTGGGCCAGGTTGGCGCAGGCCGACAGGGCCAGCAGGGCGCCCGCCGCCAGGGCGATGCGGGCTGTTTTGTAATGAAGTGTCATATTTTGCTCCCCTCGAAGGCGGAAGGGCGCCCCTGGGGCGCCAGTAGGGCAATTCTATCGAATCAGCTATAATCGTCGGGCTTTATCCAGGCATCCGTTTCGCATGATGCCGAATCGCGCCGGCGGCAGCGGCGGCGGGCCAGGCCAAGAGCCAGGTTCCACCAGCCTCTGCAGGCAGCAGTGAGAAAGCGAATACGCCAATCCGGTCCGCGATTTTTTTCCCCAACCACGTCAGGGCGCCTCGGCCCTGTCGCATGTCCGAAGAGGTCATAAATGTCTGTTGCTGACATCAAGAAAGCCGATATCGTTGCGCAATTCCAACGCGCTCAAGGCGACACCGGTTCCCCCGAAGTTCAGGTGGCTCTGCTCACCGCCCGTATCAACGAACTGACTGGTCACTTCAAGGAACACATGAAGGACCATCACTCGCGCCGTGGTCTGCTGCGTATGGTCAGCCGCCGCCGCAAGCTGCTCGACTACCTCAAGGGCCGCAATCCCGATTCGTACCGCGCTCTGATCGAAAAACTCGGTCTGCGCAAGTGATCGACGGGGCTGGCTCCCCATGACGCAACCGTGGCCGGTGCGACTCTTGTCGCGGCGGCCACGGTTTTTCATTTGTAAGGAATAACCGTCATGTTCAATAAAGTGACTAAATCGTTCCAGTACGGCCAGCACACGGTCGTCCTGGAAACCGGCGAGATCGCTCGCCAGGCCTCCGGCGCCGTCGTGGTGTCGATCGAGGACACCGTGGTCCTGGCGACCGTCGTGGCCTCCAAGAAGGCCAAGCCGGGTCAGACCTTCTTCCCGCTGACCGTCGACTACATCGAGAAAACCTACGCCGCCGGCCGCATCCCGGGCGGCTTCTTCAAGCGCGAAGGCAAGCCGTCCGAAAAGGAAACGCTGACCTCCCGCCTGATCGACCGTCCCCTGCGTCCGCTGTTCCCCGAAGACTTCTATAACGAAGTCCAGGTGGTCATCCACACGCTGTCGGTCAACCCTGAAATCGACCCCGACATCGCCGCCATGATCGGCGCCTCGGCCGCGCTGGCCATCTCGGGCATCCCGTTCAACGGCCCGATCGGCGCCGCGCGCGTGGGCTACATCGATGGCCAGTACGCCATCAACCCGACCGCCTCGCAGCTGAAGTCCTCCAAGCTGGACCTGGTGGTCGCCGGCACCGAGAACGCCGTGCTGATGGTGGAATCGGAAGCCGACCAGCTGTCCGAGGAAGTCATGCTCGGCGGCGTGGTCTACGGCCACCAGCAGATGCAGGCCGTCATCAACGCCATCCATGACCTGGTCAAGGACGCCGGCAAGCCCGAGTGGGACTGGCAGGCTCCGGCCAAGGACGAGGCCCTGATCGCCGCCGTCACCGCCGCCGCCCAGCCCGGCCTGAACGCCGCCTACCAGGTCCGCGAAAAGCAGGCCCGCACGACGCAGCTGCGCGAAGTCTACGCCAACGTGTCGGCCACGCTGAACGCCGCCGCCGCCGAGAAGGGCGAGCCGGCGCCTGACGCCGTCACCGTCGACAACATCCTGTTCTCGCTGGAATCCGCCATCGTGCGCGGCCAGATCCTGAACGGCGAGCCGCGCATCGACGGCCGCGACACCCGCACCGTGCGCCCGATCAGCGTGCGCCTGGGCGTGCTGCCGCGCGCTCACGGCAGCGCCCTGTTCACCCGCGGCGAAACCCAGGCGCTGGTCGTGGCCACGCTGGGCACCAAGCAGGACGAGCAGATCATCGACGCGCTCATGGGTGAGTACCGCGACCGCTTCATGATGCACTACAACATGCCTCCGTTCGCCACCGGCGAAACCGGTCGCATCGGCGTGCCCAAGCGCCGCGAAATCGGCCACGGCCGCCTGGCCAAGCGCGCGCTGATCCCGCTGCTGCCGGCCCCGGAAGACTTCCAGTACACCATCCGCCTCGTCTCGGAAATCACCGAGTCCAACGGCTCCTCGTCGATGGCTTCGGTCTGCGGCGGTTCGCTGGCCATGATGGACGCCGGCGTGCCGGTCAAGGACCACGTCGCCGGCGTGGCGATGGGTCTGATCCTGGACGGCGGCAAGTTCGCCGTGCTGACCGACATCCTGGGCGATGAAGATCACCTGGGCGACATGGACTTCAAGGTCGCGGGCACCGAGAACGGCGTCACGGCCCTGCAGATGGACATCAAGATCCAGGGCATCACCAAGGAAATCATGCAGGTGGCGCTGGCCCAGGCCCGCGAAGGCCGCCTGCACATCCTGGGCAAGATGAAGGAAGCGCTGGACGGTTCGCGCGGCGAGCTGTCGGCTTTCGCTCCGCGCATGCTGACCATCAAGATCAACCCCGAGAAGATCCGCGACGTGATCGGCAAGGGCGGCGCCACCATCCGCGCGCTGACCGAAGAGACCGGCACGCAGATCGACATCTCCGACGACGGCACGATCGTGATCGCCAGCGTCGACGAAGCGCAGGCCAAGGAAGCCCAGCGCCGCATCGTCGAGCTGACCGCCGACGTGGAAGTGGGCCAGGTCTACGAAGGCGCCGTGCTGCGTCTGCTGGACTTCGGCGCCATCGTCCAGGTGCTGCCGGGCCGCGACGGCCTGCTGCACATCTCGGAGATCGCCAACTACCGCATCGCCAACATCAACGATGTGCTGAAGGTCGGCCAGCAAGTTCGCGTCAAGGTCATCGAGGCCGACGACAAGGGCCGCCTGCGCCTGTCCATCAAGGCCATCGGTGGCATCGAGCAGCAGCAGGCCGCTGCCGAAGCCGCTCCGCAAGCCGAGGCGCAGCCCGAATAAGGCTTGCGTTCCCGACTGCAAGAACGGCGCCGCAAGGCGCCGTTTTTTTGTCCACGATCTGCCCGCGCGGCGGGCAGGCGCGGGCGATCCGGTCGCGTGGCCGGCGGCTGATTCATCTTCTTGCTTCTTCGGGGTCTCTACGGCTCCCATCCTCGCCTTCCTTACGGTAAAGTTCAGCGCACAGGACAGGGCGCCGCGCATTGCGCCAGGCGTCCGACGGTGGAGTCGGGGGAACGGATGGTCAGGGCATGACGGGACGGTTGATACCCGCGGGCATCGCGGCGCTGTTGTCGGCGCTGCTGGCCGGCTGCGCAAGCAGTCCGCCGCCGGACGGCAAGGGCCCCCGCAGCGAAAGCATGTCGGCGGACCAGTTCGGCCAGACCGATTTCAACCGCACCGTCACGCTAGAGGTCCGCGACAACCTCGCCAGCCTCTACGTCCTGCTGGACAAGCTCTACCGCCGCAATCCCCGCGAATGGCGCAAGACCGACGCCGCCGACCAGCCCGCCGCCGTGGCGCGGGTCAAGCGCGCCATCGAGGAGCGCCGCCCGCCGCCCGGCCTGTCCGGCCTGCGCGACATCCAGATCCTGGCCGTCTCGCTGGACCCCAACTATTCGGGCGACCGTGTCGCCGCCTTCATCTACGGCCTGGCCGACACCATCATCGCCGCCCACAACGGCAAGACCCGGCTGTACGTGTCCGACGCGCTGGACGGCCAGCGGGTCTACAATGCCGCTCGGAACGTCGAGGCCGCCGCCTGGCTGCTGGCGTCGCGCCATAACAGCCAGGGCGAGCCCTTGCTGCTGGCCAACGAGATGTCGCAGAACGCCACCAACCTCAGCTTCGAGCGCGAGTTCGGCGCCATCATCGGCCGGCTGGACCTGATCGCCAACCTGCTGGGCGAAAACTCCAGGCGCATCGGAATCAACTACGCGCAGGGCTTGCTGCTGTTCAATTTCCTGCCGGTGCGGTAGGGCGCGGCGCGCAGTCCTCTCGATGCCGTCCGCGTTCCACAGGACAACCGCCACGCAGGCACCCACAGGACCGTTCACCGTGATTGACATCGCCTCCATCCAGACCGCCCGCGAGAACCTGCGCGGCCAGGTGCTCAAGACCCCGTTCACGCTGTCGCGCACGCTGTCCGACATCTTCGGGGCCGAGATCTGGCTGAAATTCGAGAACCTGCAGTTCACCGCCAGCTTCAAGGAGCGCGGCGCGCTCAACCGCATGCTGACGCTGTCCGAGGCCGAGCGCGCCAAGGGCGTGATCGCCGTGTCCGCCGGCAACCACGCGCAGGGCGTGGCCTACCATGCGCAGCGCATGGGCGTGCCGGCGGTGATCGTCATGCCGCGCTTCACGCCCACCGTAAAGGTCGCCAACACGCGCCGCTTCGGCGCCGAGGTGGTGCTGGCCGGCGACACCTTCGACGATGCCAAGGCGCGCGGCTACGAGCTGGCGCAGGAGCGCGGGCTGATCATGATCCACCCCTACGACGACGAGGCCGTCATCGCGGGGCAGGGCACGGTGGGACTGGAGATGCTGGAAGACCAGCCGCAGCTGGACACGCTGGTCGTGGCCATCGGCGGCGGCGGCCTGATCTCGGGCATCGCCACCGCGGCCAAGGCGCTCAAGCCCGGCATCGAGATCGTGGGCGTGCAGACCGAGCGCTTCCCGTCCATGTACGCCGCGCTCAAGGGCGTGACCATGCCGCAGGGACCGTACACCATCGCCGAGGGCATCGCCGTGAAATCGCCCGGCGATATCACGCGCGAGGTTGCCGGCCGGCTGGTCGACCGCATCGAGCTGGTCAGCGAGAGCGATATCGAGCACGCCATCGTGGTGCTGCTGGAGATCGAGAAGTCCGTGGTCGAAGGCGCCGGCGCGGCCGGCCTGGCCGCGCTGCTGCGCGCCCAGGAAGAGGGCAGCGATCGCTACAGGGGCAAGCGCATCGGCCTGGTGCTCACCGGCGGCAACATCGACCCGCTGATGCTGGGCGAGCTGATCGAGCGCGGCATGGTGCGCGCCGGCCGGCTGGCGCGCATCCGCGTCGACCTGCGCGACCTGCCGGGCGCGCTGGCGCATGCCACCAAGCTCATCGCCGACGCCCAGGCCAACATCACCGAGGTCCACCACCAGCGCGCCTTCACCTCGCTGCCGGTGCGCAACGTGGAAGTGGACTTCGTGCTGCAGACCCGGGGCCACGATCACATCCAGGAAGTGATCGAGGTGCTCAACAACGCGGGCTTCGCCGCCAGCAACCACGACCACTGAGGCCGGCCGAGCCGCCTTACTTGTACGTCAGGGTCACGGTGGCCAGGCCATTGGCCTGGCCCGCCGTCACCGTGCCGGTGGTCTGGATGTAGCGCGCGGTGAAGGACACGACGTAGCCCGCCGGCTGCGATGGCCCCACGTCGACGGCCTGGCCGAACACGACCGGGTTGTTGAGCGCATCGCGTACCTGTATGCCCACGCCGCCCGCGATCGGACCCGGTCCGGCTGTGGCCAGGCGCAATGTTCCGGGCTGGCCCGACGGGTCGGCGGTCGCGTCCATGGTTATCATGACCGTGTTCCCTTGCCCTGCCGGCAGTGAATTGCAGTTGAGCCGGAACGAGAAAGCGCTGGGCGCCGTCGTGGAACCCGCGCCCTGAAAGGCCGTGCGATAGACCGAGCCGAGCGGCACGGTGACGTTTTGCGAGCCGGCATCGACGCTGCAGGTGGGGGTGAGGATGCTGCCGCCGGCCACCACGACGCGGAAGTACTGATCGAAAGGGTTGCCGGAGACCTGGGCCCGGCCGTATTCGCCCGGCGTCAGCTGGCCGTTGCCGACGATGGCGGCGGTCTTCACCAGGTCGAACTGAATCTGGCGCCAGCCTATATACACGGAGGCTGCGGCGGCGTTGAAGACGCCGACCCCAGTCGGCCAGGTATTCGCGTTGCTGCCAAGCGTGCGGATCCGAAACCCGATGCCCTGGATGTTGGTGCTGTAGACGTTGCTCTGTCCCGCCACGGACGTTCCCTGGTTGACATTCAGGGCGATATTGAAACCGCCGTAGCCGTTGGCCGCGCATTGGCCGATCCAGATCAGGCCGCCGGTGTTGGGGATTCCGACGGTCTGGCTTCCCACGATGGCGCCGATGGCGGCATCCTGGGCGACCCTCACCAGGCCGGGATTGATGACGATGTCGCCGAGATTCATGCGCGGCGAGTAGGAGCAGACGGCCCAGGCCTGTCCGGCGCAGAGCAGGCTCGCCGCGATCAACAGACCGCGCAGCAAGAGCGTGTGTAGCCATTTCATTCGAAAACTCCGTTTTCAGCCACGAGAACCTGGCCAGAGCAGGGCGACGTGGGCGCGGCCTCAAGGCGCAAGCATTCCGGCATGCAGGGATGGACGCGCGGCATCATGAGCAGTTGCCTTCGTACTGGCGGATCGGCGAGGGTTTTTCCTCGCGGGGCAGCGCGTACTTGACCTCGCATTGCGCGGCCGCGTCCTGGCCCCAGATCACCTTCAGCGTGCCGGCCTCGGGCGCGCCGCTCACATAGGCCTGGCCCTCCGGGCCGACGATGCCGACTTCCTGGCCCGCTTCGTTCTCGATGCGCGAGCCGAAGGGCAGCGCTCGTCCGTCACGCCCCTTGAGCGTCAGCATCAGGCGGTAGCCCACGGACGTCTCGAACGGCGCCAGCACCACCGCGCCGCGCGTGGGCACCACGTCGCGGGCCGCGTATTTCACGTCCACCGAGTCGTCCAAGTCCTGGGTGACCAGCGCCAACCGGTTGCTGCGGTATGGGGTGACGTTCGGAACCACCGCATTGCCCGCGCCGTCCGTGCTGACGCCGGCCTGGGACTCGACGCCCACGCCCGAGGCCTTGGGCGCGCGCACCAGCGCGATGGTTTCTCCCAACGGCTGGGACAAAGTCACGCCGTCGCCGTGGGCGACGATGCCCCCGGCCAACCCCAGGTTGGTCTGGCCGTAGCCCGAGCCCTGGCTGCGGCCCAGCGTCACATTGCCGTAGCGGCCCTTGTAATTGAGGTTGGCGCTGCCGCTGCTGCTGTCCTGGTTCGACTGGTTCGCGGTGATGCCGTAGGTCAGGCGGTAGTCGTCCATCGCGCTGCCGAACAGGCTGGCCTGCTGGGCCACGCGGCCGTTGCTGTCGTGAGACGCTGAGTACATGGCCGTCGCGCCGGTCTTGCCCAGCGGGATCGACAGCGTCAGCATGACCTGCCGGTTCGATGGGCCGTATTGGTTCGAATACTGGTTGTAGAACAGGTTGTAGTTGACCTGGCCATAGTTGCCGGAATAGCCGAGCTGGATGAGCTTGTCCGTGTGCGAGCTGTTCCAATAGCTTTGCTGGCGCGCCGACACGTACACGGATCCCCAGTTTCCCAGCGGCTGCGAGACGTCGAGGCGGATCTCGTTGCGACGATTGGCGAAGGGCAGGCCGTATTCCTGCGCATAGCGCATCTGCACCGATTCGGAAAAGGTGCGATAGCCGCTGGTCGAATAGCGGTAGCCGGCCATGCGGAAATTGGTGCCGGTCTGTTCCAGCGATTTGGCGTACAGGAAGCGCAGCGACTGGCCGGACAGCGTGCCGCCCTGGTCCTGCTGCGTGCGGGCCTGGGTCAGGTCCAGCGACACCGCGCCCAGGCTGCGCATGTTCTTGCCCGCGCCCGCCAGCAGCGATTGGTAATTCTGCGCCAGCGTCGTGCCGCCATAGAGCGTGAAATCCATCGGCATGCCGCGGGCCGCCGTGGCCTGCAGGAAGTAGGGCCGGCGGATGTCGCCCTGGTTGTAGACGTAGCCGTTGCGATACTGCCCGACCGTGGCGCTGTAGCGCCAGGCGCCGTCGCGCAGCAGCGTGGGCACGGCGGCATAGGCCTGCACGAAATGCGTCTCGCGGCCATCGGCCTCGGTGACGGTCACGTCCAGGTCGCCGCCGGCCGAGGTGGGATACAGGTCGTCCAGCGCGAAGGGGCCGGGCGGCACATAGGTGCTGTAGATGATGTAGCCGTTCTGGCGCACGGTAACGCGCGCATTGGTCTGGGCCACGCCGCGTATGGTCGGCGCATAGCCGTTCAGGCTGTCGGGCAGCATGGAATCGTCCGAGGCGATCTGCACGCCCCGGAACTGCACGCTGTCGAACAGCTCGCCCGGTGTGCTGCCGTCGCCCAGCAGCAATTGGCCCCGGATCGAGCGCAGATCGCGCTGCGCATAGGTCTGCACCGCCTGCCAGCGGCCCTGGCCATACTGGTCGCGGTTGTAGGTCGAGTAGTTGCGGAAGCGCCAATCGCCAAGATTGAAGCCGCCGCGCAGGCCGGCGAACACGGCGTTGTTCCTGGCGGCCCTGTCCGGCTGCGGACCATAGGGGCCGTTGATGGTCGGGCCCGGACCGGCGCTCGGACGCGTGCCGTCGTACTGCGTCAGGTTGAATTGGTAATCCAGCATGGCGGCATTGATGCCCCGGTCCCATTTGGACGGGTCGATCGCGCCGCGCGCCGTGCGCTTGAGCGCCGCCTGCGGAATGCTCAGCGACAGTTGCTGGCGGCCCGCGTCATAGGTATACGAGGCATCGGGCAGGCTGGTCGCCAGATCCACGCAGGTTTCCGGCGGCAGCGTCGCCAGGCCGCCGATGGCGGCCGCGTTCACGCCCCACGATTCCAGCATGCTCCGGGTCAGGCAGGGTTGCGCGTCGCGCTTGCCCGGCGCTTCCTCGAAGCGCAGCTGGGACTGGCCCAGCACATTGCCGTCGCGCACCACGTCGACCATGTATGAGCCCGGCAGTACCTGGTTGCCGAACTTGAATACGGACAGGTCCGCGTTGGGCTGATCGCCGCCGATGCCCAGGAACCCTTCATTGAAGATGCTGGCCGCCGGCTGCGCGGTCCTGCCAGCCTGCGGCGCCAGCGCCAGGGCGAGCGCCAGCAAGGCGTAGTTGCGAATCGGCGCGGAGCATGGAGCGGAAGTCACGGCGTACCCTCGATGTATCAGGGTTTCCCCGCGCTGTCGGGCACGGGTTCGGGCTTGAGCGGCACGGGCTCGCTGGCCGCGGGCACGTTCACCATTTCCACGGCAGTTTCTCCGCCGTAGTCGTTGATCGTGGTGTAGGTCACCGTGATCGCCTGGGGCGTCTTGATCGCCTTCAGCTGATAGCTCTGCTCCGCCATGGGCGGCAGCATTTCCGGGCGGATCTCCTGCTGATTCTTGTTGATTCGGAAGCCCGTGAACGTCACGTGATAAGGCGTGGGATTGACCACTTTCAACACGGCGCCCTGGCCATTGGCGCCGGCCGCCACGGCCCACTTCAGGCTGTTGCGCGCCAGCGAGGCGTCGCCGCCGCGCAGCGCCGCCGGACGGTAGTACAGCTTGATGCGCGTGCGCACGGCGATCTGCAGCACGTTCTCGCCCTCGGCCTTTTCGGGGATTTCCTTGACGTTGAGCCAGAAGACCGATTCGCGGTCGGCCGGCAGGTCGCTGGACGACACGCGCATGATGCGCAGCAGGTTCTCCATGCCTGGATCCAGCCGCGACAGGGGCGGCGTGAGCAGGAAGGGGGTCTTGTTCTTGCCTTCGCCGGCGTCCAGCCAGGCCTGCACCACGTAGGGCGCCTTGCCCTCGTTTTTCATCGAGATCGACGCTTCCCGGTCTTTTTCGTTCAGGATCACGCGGGTACCGCCCAGCAGGACCGCGGCATGCGCGGGCGCGGCTGTCGCGGCGCACAGGCTGGCAACCGTCAGGGCGCGGGTGACGGCTCGCGTGGTGGTGATGAAGGACATTGCGGTTCTCTGATGCACGATAAGTCCCGGGCGCCAACGCGGCGCTGGCGTATAGGCATGAAAGGGCGGCGCGCCGGATCGTCGCCGGGCGGCTCCGTCCACGCGAGGGAGGGAGCCGCCGGGAGAGCCAGACTCAAGCGCGGCTTAGGGGTAAGCGACGGTGAATTGCGCGACCGCGTTACCCGTGCCGACCGTGACCGCGGCAGCAGTGGAGATATACGAGGCCTGGAAGCGCAGCGAGTTGTTGCCCGCCACCAGCGGATAGGCGGCCGACGACGCGCCCAGGTTGATCGGCGTGCCCGCCGAGTCGGCGATTTCGATGGAGACGCCGGTGGCGAAGGTGCCGGTCACTTCACCTACGCCGACGCGCAGCTTGTTGCCGCTGGCGTCGGCCGTGCCCGTGAACGACACGGTGGCATTGGCGCCAGTGGCGGGGCTGCAATTCATCAGATCGATGGTGAACTTGGCGGGCGTCGAGCGCTTGCCCACGCCGCCGTCCAGCGAGGACTTGGCCACGGTGCCCAGCGGCACGGTCAGGTTCGCGCTATTGGGCGAAACCGAGCACGGCGTGTCGATGATCTTGCCAACGAAGTTCACGGTGCCGTCGGCGGCGAGGGCAGCCTGGGCGGATGCGGCCAGCGCGATGAGCACGGCGGCCTTGGTGAGGGAGAGGGATTTCATCTGCGTTTCCTGAGAGTGCGTGGACTGAAGGATTTGCCAAATGGCAGGCCAGTCTAGGCAGCGGAAACGCGTTGAAAATCATCGCTTGACGATTGTTCGGAATTCAACCGACGGCGCCGGGCAGCGATGCGCGCTTTTTTGAAATGATTCAACGGAAACCCGCGGATAGTTTCCGTTTGATGCGCTTTCGTGGAGATTGGGTGTTGCGCGGACGCACAGGCCGATTTCCCTTTGTCCTAGTCACAGGACTTGCGCCTGCGATGCGCCTCGCGGCACGCGGCGCATCAACGCCATTCAGACTTGCGTGGCCTCGGCGCTGGCAGCGTCGCGCGCGACCAGGGATTTCAGGCGGTACAGGCGCTCGCGGTGCAGCGTCACGGCAAGCGCCTCGGGTTCGCGGCCCAGGGCCACGTAGTCCGCGGGTATCCGCGCCACGGCGGCGCGCATGCGCCCGGCATCTTCCTGCCACCATTGGGCCAGCATGCGATCGGGGTTGTAGACGTCCAGTCCCTGGCGGCGCAGTTCCGAGCGGTTGAAGTCCTTCAGGTTCCAGGTCATCACCTGCACCACGGGCACTTGCTGCAGGCCGCAGCGCGCGCGCCTGGCCAGCCCGGCCGCGATCACGTGGAAGTCCTTGGGGTCGCTGTAGCGCAGCGAGGCTTCGTAGGCCTGGGCGTCACGCTCCAGGGCCTGCGGAAAGCGCGCGTTCATGTCCGCCCATTGCTCCGCCATGACTTCCGGCGGGATTTCCCAGATGCGCGAGGCGTTGCGTCGCCATTCCTCGCCGATGCGTTCGGTCCAGACCGGCTGGTAGACGCCGGCCTCGGCCAGCCGGAGAACCAGTCGACGGACGATGCCGGACATGAGGACGCAGGCGTCCAGGACGATGAACGGGGGGATGGGCGGGGTCAAGATGGCGGGATGCCCTGCCCGGCGGCAGGGGCTCGGGCAAGGGGAAATCAAGGGAAGGCGCAAGAATACTGCCTTTTCGATGGCGACGCCTGGGGCGGCGGCCCGCCCTGGGCCAGCGCTATCGATGGCGCTATCGATGGCGCTATCGATGGCGCTATCGATGGCGCTATCGATGGCGCGACATCGGCCGCGCCGCCGACGCGTCGGGATTCAGGAAAACGACGATGCCCGGCCGTCGCCGCCGCTGCTATGCTGCGCCCATTTCCGGCGTCGCCGGGATGCAGGCCGTCTGTAGCTTGACTTGCGCACAGCGCGAAGGGGGAGACATGCAACGGAAGCTCGGCAGGACAATTCGCGGTTGGGCGTTCGCGGCCTGGGCGCTGCTGGCGGCCGGGCCGGCGGCCGCGCAGGCGGACGCGGCGTTCGCCAAGGCGATCGCCGATTATCCAGACCTGGAGTTCGCGTCGACCTATGCCGATCCCGGCCAGGCCGGGGCGAAAGGCAACAGCCTGTACAAGCCGCAGGGCGCGGGTCCCTTTCCCGCCGTCGTGCTGGCGCATACCTGTGGCGGACTGCAGCCGCACATGGGCGAGCGGGCCCGGGAGCTGGTGGCGGCGGGCTTTGTCGTGCTGCTGCTGGATTCCTACGGCCCCAGGCGGCACACGGCGTTCTGCCAGCCGCGCGGGGTGCGCACGCCACGGGTGTACAAGGATGCTTTCGACGGCATGCGGCATCTGGCCTCGCTCAAGGAGGTCGATCCGGCGCGCATCTATCTGGTCGGCATGTCGCTGGGCAGTTTCGCCGCCAGCGTCGCGGCCAGTCCGCAAATCGCCAAGGCGGTCGGCAGCGAGCGCCGCTTCCGGGCGTCGGTCGGGTGGTACGGCAGCTGCGCCTATGTGCCCAAGAACGCGCCCACGCTGCAACTGCTCCGCCCCGATACGGACCGCCCCGTATTGCTGCTGCTGGCCAGGGACGACAAGGAAACGCCCATCGCACCCTGCTTTCCCCTGCTGGACGACATGAAGGCGCAGGGGCGGCCGGTGTCCTGGCATGTCTATGAACAGACGACCCACGGCTGGGACAAGTCCAACCCGGAGCGCGGCTACGTGTTCAACCAGGATGCCACCGTCGATGCGATGGCCAGGACGGTGGAGTTCCTGCGTCGCAACTGAGAAACGGCGGCGGTCGCGCCGTGCCGGCGAGAGGTGGTGCCCGAGACCGGAATCGAACCGGTACGGCCTTGCGGCCGAGGGATTTTCGTACCACTTCGGCTTTCGCCGCCGGCGCGTCACGCGCCGTTCGTGGTCTGGAGCACGCCTTCGCCATAGCCTTGCGGCCTTAGGCGCCCGCCGTCTGCTCTCTACACCTTCCCGCCCCTTGCGGGCCGGGCTTGGCTCGGTGTCAGCGCGGAACGGGTCCAGGGCCTTCGCCGAGTTTGACGGGCTACACCTTCGGGGTTTCCCCCGGAGGGCTCAAATTGTCTTAAGTCCCTTGTGTCTACCAATTTCACCACTCGGGCGCGGCCGGCCTGACTGCGCCGGCGGCGGGACGCGTCCGCGAGGGGGCGTCCAGAGGGCGTGACTATACCATCACCGCCGTGAGGGTCATGCCGTCCGCGCGGGCGACTCAGGAGAGGTAGCGGACGGCCGGCCGGGCCCGTTCGTCCACCGTCAGACTGAAGATGTCGGGCCGGGCATAGTGCCCGGACACATCGAAGTCGTAGCGCGCGCGGACCAGCTCGGCGGTGTCGATGCGGGCGGTCAGCAGGCCCGTCTGGCCATGCAGCGGGCCGGCCAGCACGTCGCCCAGCGGGCCGATGATGACCGAGCCGCCGTTGATCAGCGGACGCTGGCTGTCCCAGCCCGGCACGTCCAGGCCCAGCTCGGCGGGCGAGGGCTGCACCTGGCAGGCGCTGATCACGAAGCAGCGGCCTTCGTGGGCGATATGGCGCATCGAGCATTGCCAGATGTCGCGCTCGTCCACGGTGGGCGCGCACCAGATCTGCACGCCTTTCGCATACATGGCGGCGCGCAGCAGTGGCATGTGGTTTTCCCAGCAGATGGCGCCGCCGACGCGGCCGGCCGGCGTGTCGACCACCGGCAGGGTGGAGCCATCGCCCTGGCCCCAGATCAGGCGCTCGGTGCCCGTGGGCATCAGCTTGCGGTGCTTGGCGACCAGGCCGGCCGAGGGATCGAAGTACAGCGCCGTGCAATACAGCGTGCTGCCGCCGCGCTCGATCACGCCCACCACCAGGCTGGCGCCGGTGCGCCGCGACAGGCCCGCCAGCGCCTCGGTTTCCGGTCCCGGCACGTCGATGGCGTTGTCGTGATAGCGCGCATAGGCCTCGCGGCCTTCGGGCAGGCGGTAGCCCAGCCGGGTGCCGAAGATCTCGCCCTTGGGATAGCCGCCCAGCAGCGCCTCGGGCATGACCACCAGCGTGGCGCCGGCGGCGACGATCTCGGATTCGAATGCGAGCACGTGTTCCAGCGTGCGGGTTTTGCCTTCGGGGGACGAGCCGATTTGCAGGGCGGCGACGGTGCTGATGGTCATGGCGATTCCTGGAATGGGGTGGATGTGTTCGTCAGTCTCCCGCCCTGCCTAAAATCAATCAATCCTGTCTGAAGATAATTGATATGAAGAAAACTGATATCGCATCGACGGCCCCGCGCGTGGCGGCTGGGGATCCGACGGACTGGAATCTGCCTGATCTGAATCTGCTCAAGGTGTTCGAGGCGATCTACGACGAAGGCGGCGCGGGCCGCGCCGCCTTGCGGCTGGGCGTGACGCAGTCCGCGGTCAGCGCGGCGCTGGCACGGTTGCGCGCGCTCTATGGCGATCCGCTGTTCACGCGCACCGGACGCGGGCTGGCCCCGAGCCTGCGGGCGCGCGAACTGCGGCCCGTGATCGGCGAGGCGCTGGACAAGTGCCGCCAGAGCCTGGCGCTGGCGCGGCCGGGCCGCGCGGGCGTGGCGGGCCGCTCGGTCACGCTGGGACTGTCGGATGACTTCGAGATCGCGCTGGGACGGGACATCATGGACCGGCTGGCCGTCGAGGCGCCGGGCCTGCGCGTGATCTTCCGCCAGGCGCACAGCCGGATGGCGGCGGACATGCTGATGGCGCGCGAGGCCGATCTGGTGATCGCGTCCGGAGGACTTAGCGCGGCCGCCCTGCAGAAGGCGCTGGTCGGTCATGGCGGCTACGCCTGTCTGCTGGATCCCGCCAGCCTGCGGCGTGGCCAGAAAGCGCTGTCGGTCGAGGAGTTCGTGCGCCGGGAACATGTGCTGGTGTCGTCGGGCGGCTTCATCGGCGTGGTGGACGAGGTGCTGCACGGCATGGGCCTGAAGCGTCGCGTGCAGGCCTCGACCTCGCATTTTTCCGCGCTGGCCTTTCTGTTGCGCGGCGGCGCGGCGCTGGCTACGCTGCCCGAGCATGCCGCGCGCGGCCTGGCGCGGGCGGCAGGCTTGGCGCTGCTGCCGTGTCCCGTCGCCATGCCGGGCTATGCCATCGAGCTGGGTTGGCGCGCCGATGCCTTGCGCGATCCGGCCGCGTCTGCGTTGCGGCGATGTCTGCAGCCGCTGCTGGAGCAGTATCTCTGGCGCACCCTGTCCGTTTGAACGCGGCTGCGCGCCGGTCGCTTCCGTCAAGAAAACCGCGAGCGCTTCGAGCCGTCGTTGCCGATCGTGGACGTGCGCTGCGGAGGGTCAAGCAAAGATGAACACTCGCATTGAAGCATGCGTGGAATTCCGTTCGGTGGAACTTCCGTGCGCGCTTTTTGAACATCCGAATTGAAGATTGAACAATTGTCAAAGTTCAATCTTTGACCCTGCCCGCGCTCCTACACTGCGCCCCACGTCGGACAAGTTCCATGAGTTGTCTTGTCTATGTAAGGTCTTGAGGGCAGCGCCAGCACAAATGTTCCGCGGCCGTATCAAGTGGGCGCCTCGATGGCGTTTTATTCGTAGTGTCGGATCATGAGTCCACAAAGCGTGAAAGTCCTGGTCGCGGATGATCATCCCGCGGTCTGTGCCGGCGTGCGGCATGCGTTAATCCAATCCCCCAACATCAACGTCAGCTGTGCGCCGCGCAGCGCGGGTGGCATGCAGCAGGCGCTCGAAGCCGCGGCCTATGACGTACTCGTATGCGAGTACGCGATGCTGGGCGGCTTGAGCGCCGGCTCAGCGCCTTGTCTGGAGGTGATCAGGCAGCGTTATCCGGGCCTGCGCATTGTCATCCTCACGCGGCTGGAGAACGCTGGCGTCGTGCACATGCTGTTGAGCCGGGGCGTGCATTGCATCGTCAGCAAGGTCGACGAGCTTAGCCATCTGCTGCCGGCGATCCTGCGCGCGCGCGGCGACGGGCGCTATCTGTCGCCGCGCATCGAGGCGCTGGCGCAGGCCGCGGGTTATGGCCGGGCGGGCCTGCTGGCGTTGACCTTGCGCGAGATGGAAGTGGTCCGGCTGTTTCTGGCTGGCCTGACGGTCAACGAGATCGCGCAGCGGCTGGACCGCAGCAAGAAGACCATCAGCACGCAGAAGGGCACCGCCATGCTCAAGCTGGGCGTGCAGAGCGATATCGAGCTGTTGCGTTACGGCATAGAGACGGGTCTGGCCGACGCCTAGGGCGCTGCCTTGCAGATGCGGCCGCACGAACTCCGCGCCTAGCCGCAGGCCCGCGCCGGGGCACGGGTGGTCCGGGCTGCGCCCGAGATCAGCAGGTCGCGATGGCGGCCAGCGTGGCGGGCGGGCGCTGCCGGGTCCGCTGCGTGGCGGCATAGATTTCAAACGCTTCCAGCGTCATGGCCTTGCCGTGCAGATAGCCCTGGGTGATCTGTCCACCCAGGCCGGTCACGAGCTTCAGGTCGTCTTCGGACTCGATGCCTTCGATCACGACCGCGATGCCCAGCCCGCGCGCCATGCCTATCGTGCTGGACAGGATGCGCCGCGCGTGCGGATGGTGGCGCGCCTGGCTGATCATGTGGCGATCGATCTTCAGTTCGTTGAACGGCACCCATAGCAGGCGGTCCAGCGATGAGCTGCCCGTGCCGAAGTCATCGATCGCGCAATTGAAGCCGCGCAGGCGCAATTGGGTCACCGCGCCGGTCAGGGCGGGGATGGCCGAGGCGTCGCCGTCCTCGATGATTTCGATCACCAGGCGGCTGGGCGTGGCGCCAGCCAGCCTCGCCTGCTGGGCCAGCTGTTGTGCCCAGTCGACGGAGCTGGCGATGCCGGTGGGAATGTTGATGCTGATGCTCAGGTCGCGTATCCAGGCCAGCCGGATCTGGGCGGCGAGCGCCTGCTCGATCATGTGGTCGGTCAACGGTCGCATCAGGCCTGCGCCTTCGAACGCCGGCAGGAAGACGGCCGGCTCCAGCAGCGTGCCGTCGTCGTTGCGCCAGCGGGCCAGTATCTCGGCGCCGCGCAGGCGGCCGCTGTCGACATGGTGCTGTGGCTGCAGGTGGCCTTCGATGCGGCCGGTGGCCAGCGCCAGCAGCAGGTCGTCGCGCGACAGCCTTGAAACAGCCGCTTGCGGTTTGCTGACGAGCGCGGCGTCGCGCTGCATGCGCAGCTCGCCTTGCAGCGTGGCGGCCACGGCGCGCACGCGGCCGGACTTCAGCGGCTTTTCCAGCGTGGCCAGCACGCTGATGCCGCGCGATTGCGCGTAGGCCGCCGCGGCCTGGACCAGGCGTGCGGGATGCGCGCTGGTCAGGATGATCCCGCCGGCGCCGCCGTGCCGCGCCAACGCGTCGATCAATTGCAGGCCGGTCATATCGGGCAGGTCGAGGTCGAGCACCACGATGTCCCAGCGCTGCTGGCGTATCTCGTCCAGCGCGATCCTGCCGTTGCGCGCGGCGATGACGTCCGCGCCGGTTGCCTTGCGCAGCACGCTTGCCAGGCCCACGCGGTGCGTGTCGTATTCATCGACGACGAGGATGGTATCGATCATGGTGTGCTTGCGCGGTAGGCGCCTTATGAGTCGGGTGCATTCTTCCACCGCGCATTGCGCGCTTGAATCAGCCTGGTCCTACGCGCTTGCAAGATGGACCGGCATGCGCCGTGCGCGCCTATGGCGAGGCGGAAAGGAAAGTTTCCTGCTTTGACTATTGTTCGAATTTCAACTCCTTTCGGTCAGTAGTATTTCGACATGTACGCGGTGTCTACAAGCTTCAAGGATCACGGTTCGCGGGCCAGCGGAACCCGACTCGGTGTTGAAGCGACAAGGACAGTGACGGAGCATTCCGCCCGCAAGCGACTCGCGGGTCGCGGCGCGCGTTCCATGAAAGAGGGATCCGTGAGGTCCCAGATTTGCAGGAAGGTATATGCATTGGAATCGCCATGCTGTTCAGGAGTCCCCTGATGTGCGCGTGCACACCGGGAAACACACTTCCTATCTGCCCGAGGACCGCGAGGAAGACCTCATCGGGCATAAACCAGAGGACGCCGGGGCAACCAGAACGGCCGGATCATCGCTGTATGTCGCGCTCGTCGGGCATGAGCAGCAGCAGGCGGACCAGCTGGCGCGCCTGTTGACGCAGCAAGGCTTTCAGGTCGGCGTGTTCGATTCCTGGCCGGAGCGCGTCAGCGCCGGGGGCGTGAACCTGATCGTGCTGGACCTGGGCGACGTCATGGCCGGCCAAGGCGTGGACCTGATCGCGCACATCCGTTCGCAGGTCAGGAACCTGCCTCCCATTCTGGCCCTGACGGCGGCGGTGGCGGAATCCGAGTTGGCGGACCTGTACGACGCGGGCGCCGACGATGTCATGTTCAAGCCCTTGCGCATCGCCGTGTTCGCGGCGCGCGTGCAGGCGCTGGCGCGGCGTGTCTATCCAAGCCAGGAGCTGCAGGCGGATGTGCTGAGGGTCGGCCCCTATGTCATCGACGTGGTCGCGCGCCGGCTCAATCTCAATGGGCAGCCCGTCAAGCTGTCGAGTCGCGAGTTCGACCTGGCCTTGTACCTGTTCCGCAATGTCGGTCGCCTGGTCAGCCGGGCGACGCTGGAGAAGGCGATCTGGGGCCGGGAGCTGGGCGTCGATTCCAAGACGGTGGACACACACATCTACCGCCTGCGGGTCAAGCTCAGGCTGCAACCGGAAAACGGCCTGCAGCTGGCCAGCGTGTATGCGCAGGGTTTTCGCCTGATCCAGGTGGTGACGCTGTCTTGAGCAAGCCGCGGCTCGTCCTGGATCGGGCCGTGCGAGATCGGATGAATCCAACCATGATGCGTGCCACTGCCGAAATATTCGTCATCTTCGAGGAGCCTGATGCCAGGACGCGCCAGGCATTCCTGCTCAACAGCCTGGGCCTGCCGTTCCAGGATGTCGACGTCGGCCCCGCGCCGCTGGCCGGCGAGTGGCGCCTGGGGCGCGGGATCACGCACCTGATCCTGCCCGTGGGACTGAATTTCCTGCTTCTGCTGCGTCAGGTGCGCAGCAGCTTTCCGGACGCGACCGTACTGGCGGTCGGCGAGTTCTCCGCCATTGATCGGCGCATCCACGCCTATATGGCGGGTGCCGACAATTGCCTGTCCGCGCAGGCCGGCCCGGAAGAACTGGCCGCGGTCCTGCAGGCGATCCGGCGCAAGGGTAGCGCGGATGCCCGGCGTGTCGACATGGCCCAGGCGGTCGCCGTGGCGCGGGCCGACGAGGACGGCGGCAGGCAGGGCGTCTGGGTGCTTTCGGACGGCGGCTGGATGCTGGCGGCCGCCGATGGCACGCGCATAGACCTGCGCAAGTCGGAGCGCACGCTGCTGCAATGGTTCGCGCACCATGAGGGGATGGAGGCGCGGCGCAACGACACGATATCGGCCGCCGATGGCTCCAGCATCACCGGGCGCTCGATCGACGTGGTGATCAGCCGCCTGAAGCGCCGGGCCGAAATGCTGGGCGTCACATTGCCGATCAGGAGCGTGCGAGGCCGTGGCTATGTGTTCGTCGGCCACCTGAGCGTGGGCAGGAACGAACACAGCCTGGCGGAAGGGCTGGCGTTGGGGCCCTGACGGCTGCCGGGCCGGGAGTCAGAAGTCGTTCAGATCCTGCTGCGCGCGGCGCTGCAGCCATTGCGAGAACGCGTCCAGGACCGGATCGTCGCCGCGCGAGCGCAGCATGCAGAAATAGTAGCCGCCGTGAGAGGGCACCGGGTGCGGGAAGGGCAAGGCCACGCGCTGCGTCTTCAGGTCCGCGTCCAGCAGGCAGCGTGGCACGATACCGACGCCGAAATTGTCGGCCACCGCGTCGATGATGCCTGCGACCGTGCTGAAGCCGGAATCCACCGAGAAGGATTGCACGCCGCTCTGCGTCTCCAGCCAGATGCGCCAGTCGTCCGGTTGCTCCAGGTGATAAAGCAGCGGATGGCGCAAAAGGTCTTCTGGCTTGAGGATCTGGGGCGCGAGATCGGGATGGCAGATCGGCACGATGTGTTGCCCCGCCAGGTACGTGGCCATGACATGACGCGGCCAGGGATTGCCCTTGGGCGGCCGAGGCACGATCCAGCAATCCGTTTGGGTATCGAGGAAATCGTCGTCGGGCGCGTAGGGCTGCAATACGACACGCACATTCGGAATCTGCTGGTTGAACTCCGGCAGCTTGGGGATCAGCCAGCGCGTGGCCAGCGTCGATACGGATCGCACCGTGAGCCGGCTGCGCGGCGAGGCCTGCGTATCGATCTCCATCATCGCGTCGCTGAGCACGCGCAGCGACGGCTCGACCCGATCGAACAGCTGGCGTCCGGCTTCGGTCAGCGTGACGCCGCGGCCACCGCGCAGGAACAGTATGACGCCCAGCCGTGACTCCAGGCGCCTGATGCTGCGGCTGACGCCGCCCTGTGTCATCTCCAGGCCGTCCGCGGCCGCGGTGATGCATCCGGAGCGCGCGACGGACACGAAGGCGTGCAATTCTGGCATGGGGGGAAGCTGCAGGCGCATGGCGTATTGCGTATGTCGGACGACGTCAGGCATGCGCCCTGTGCGTGCAGGCAATGCGCCTGCAGGAATCTGGACGGACGCCTGCGCGCCGGGCACGCGGCGGTTAAGGGCCTGGTCAGTGTAGGCGGGCAATTCGCGTTGAAATTCAAATTCTATCGGCCATGAGAATGGCCGGGCCTGCCCGCGCGTGCGGACCCTTGCTTCAGTCTTGTTCGAAGTCGGTGGCCGCGCATTCCAGCAGCCAGCTGCGGAATGCATCGATCAGCGGATCGCCGTCGCGCGTTTTCGGCGTGCACAGGAAGTAGCCACGGCGGCTCGAGATCGACATGCCGGCGGGGACCGCGACGCGGCCTGCCTGCTCATCCATCTGCACCAGGCAGCGCGGCGACAGCACGACGCCGAAGTTGTTGGCCACCGCGTCAATGGCGGCGGCCATGATGTTGAACTCGGAATCCAGCATCTTGGGAGCGGGCTGTCCGTAGGCCTCGCACCATTGCTGCCACATCTCCGGCGCTTCCACGTGATACAGCAGTGGCTGGCGCAGCAGATCCGCGGGCGAATGGATGCTGGGCAGGACCGAAGGATGGCAGACGGGCACGATCTCGCGGCCGATGATGTAGGTGCTGCGCAGATGCCGGGGCCATTGACCGGTGGCCGATTTGCGCCAGTAGAGCCAGCAGTCGACGTCCTTTTCGAGAAAGTCGTCGTCCAGCACGTTGGGCTGGATGATCACGCGCACGCCTGGCATGCGCGCATGGAATTGGGGCAGGCGCGGCACCAGCCAGCGCATCGACAGCGTGGAGACGGTGCGCAGGCGCAGCACGCCGCGCGGCGATGCATGGGCCTGGACGCTGGCGACCGCGTCCGCCAGCGTGCGCATCGCGGGCTCGATCTGTTCGTACAACCGTTGCCCTGTCGGTGTCAGCGAAACGCCACGGCCGTTGCGCAGGAACAAGGGCATGCCGAGGCGGCTTTCAAGGCGCTGCACACAACGGCTGACGCCGCCTTGCGTAACGCACAGGGTCTGTGCCGCGGCGGAGAAGCTGCCCACCTGCGCGACGGCGAGAAAGGCATGGAGTTCGGGCATGGAAGGGAGCAGCAATCGCATGGAAAAAGCCCGAAAGGTATTCCGTTAGGTCATAGGTTGGAGCTGCATTGTCGATTGTTACGCGCTGAGACTCTGCTTAGATTAGTAACCGTTGCGTAATTCAGATATTGAAAACGCACGCATCTGCTTCGAATGCCTTGCATCGTCACTTTATGTCGTTTTGTTTCGAGGTGGGTGATCGAGGGTCCGAGGCAGTTTCAGGAGGGGCGTCGGGCTTGTTCCGGGCCCTGGATGTTGGGGGTGTCGAAGCGGCGGCTGAATATTTTTCAATTTATATCAATTAACGCAGCTTTAGGCAGTACAGGGTTTATCCCGAATTGTGGATTAGGCGCACGGGCCGGTTGGTCATGCGGCGCATTGAGGTGAATCATGAAGATCGCAGTGTTGGGTGGCAAGCGCGAACAGGCCGAAGTGACGGCCATCTTGTTGAACGCGATTGGGCACGAGTGCTCCGTCCACGGACAGGGCAGCGTGTTCCTGCAGTCCGGGCAGGCGCAGGACTACGACTTTTTTGTCGTGGATGCGGGCCTGTCGACGGGGGGCATGGATCCGCTGCTGGTGGGCAAGGTCCGCGCGGCGGCGGGGCGCGCCCAGCCCATCCTGCTGCTGGCGGAGGCGGCGGATCTGGAAAACTGCGTGACCTCCTCGTTGGAAGACGGCGCGGACGATTGCATGAGCAAGCCGGTGCGCGCCGGCGAGCTGGCGGCGCGGGTGGGCGCGCTGCTGCGCCGGGCGTATCCCGATCAGGCGTTGCCGGCCGATCTGATCCGGGTCGGCGACTATGAAATCGATCCCGTGGGCCGGACCGCCATGTTGCGCGGCCAGCCGGTGAAGCTGTCGCGCCGCGAATTCGATCTGGGCCTGTACCTGTTCCGTCATATTGGTCGTCTGGTGCCGCGCATCGTGCTGGAAAAAGCAATCTGGGGCCGCTCGCTGGAATTCGATTCCAAGACGCTGGACACGCATGTCTACCGCTTGCGGGTGAAGCTGCAGCTGCAGCCTGAAAACGGGCTCCAGCTGAGCAGCGTCTACGCGCAGGGATTCCGCCTGATGCCCGTGATGGCGCTCGCCGCCAGCCAGAAAGCCTATGCCTAGCGTGTCGCCCATGTATCCGAGGGGCGCGACGTGGTGAGTCTTAGCGAACTGACCGTGCTCGATCTGTTGATCCGGATCTGCGCCGAGGCCGAGGCGCATTCCGACGGCGCGAGCGCGCCCGGTCCCGGCGCCGGGGGGAGCGCCGGGACCGGAAGGGGGGAGCCGGCCTCGGGCGAGGCGCGGGCCGCATCCATGTGCGAGTCCTGTCTGAGCCTGCCGCTGGGCATGGCGGTCAGCATGGAGTCGCATCCGCGGCTAGGCCTGGTGGATTGCGTGGAGGTCGACGGCGACCCGGTCAACCGCTATGAGCACTATTGCTGTGTGTCATGCCAGACGCGCTGGATCCGCTATGTCGACCGCTGGGGCACGGACATGGGGTTCCGGCTGGGCGAGCAATCCTACGACGTGTAGGGGTAGGCATTGCGCAGATAGCCCGCGCTGTCTGCGTCCGCGCAGGTGAGTTGCGCCGAGACTTCCTGGCCGCCCAGGGTCCAGTTCGCGGCCCAGCTGCGCACGCCCGGCAGCTTGGTGGCGGCTTCTCTTTTCTGGCCGCCAAAGTGCCGCTGCGCGAACTCAGACAGCGCGGCGACCGCCGCGTCGAACGGCAGCGCCGTGTCCAGCATCCACATCTCGTAGACCTTGCCCGATTCTTCGTCGTGCTCGACGGCAAGCTCCCCGCGCGGTTCGAAGCCGTCGGGTAGCGGAAGGCAAGCTAGGGATTGGGCCATGCGCGGCATCGTGTTGGCGGAAGCGGTGGGATTCGAACCCACGAAGGGCGTAAACCCTTGCCGGTTTTCAAGACCGGTGCCTTCAACCGCTCGGCCACGCTTCCTGGTGTCGGGACGGCGCTGATCGCCAGGCAAACGTTTTGCCGGCGATGGCTTGCATGCCATCCGAAGGGCGCAATAATAATCCATTTGCTACCCAGGAGGCATGATGAAGGCTGTTGAAATCTCCCGCCCCGGCGGTCCGGACGTGCTGGTGCCGGTGGAACGACCCATGCCGGAGCCCGGTCCGGGCGAGGTGCTGATCAAGGTCAGCGCGGCCGGCATCAACCGTCCCGATGTATTCCAGCGCAAGGGCGCCTATCCGCCGCCGCGCGGCGCGTCGGACCTGCCCGGCCTGGAAGTGGCGGGCGAAATCGTGTCCGGCGACGCGGCTGTCGGCGGCCTGGCGATCGGTGACAAGGTCTGCGCGCTGGTGGCGGGCGGCGGCTATGCCGAATACTGCGTCGCGCCCGCGGCCCAGTGCCTGCCGATTCCGCGCGGCCTTTCCGACATCGAAGCCGCCGGCCTGCCCGAAACCTACTTCACCGTCTGGAGCAACGTGTTCGACCGCGGCGGTCTGGCCGAGGGCGAGGCGCTGCTGGTCCATGGCGGCGCCAGCGGCATCGGCACCACGGCCATCCAGCTGGCCCGCGCGATGGGCAACCCGGTCTACGCCACCGTCGGCAGCGATGAGCGCGCCCGCGCCGTGGAAGCGCTGGGGGCCGCGCGCGGCATCAACTACAAGACCCAGGACTTCGTGAAGGAAGTGCTGGACGCCACCGGCGGACGCGGCGTGGACGTGGTCCTGGACATGGTGGCGGGCGACTACATCGGCCGCGACATCCAGTGCCTGGCCGACGACGGCCGCATTGTCATCATCGCGCAGCTGGGCGGCGCCCATGCCAATGTGGACACGGCGCAGGTCATGCGTCGCCGGCTCACCATCACCGGTTCCACGCTGCGTCCGCGCCCCGTGGCCTTCAAGGGCGCCATCGCCCGCGCGCTGCGCGAGCGCGCCTGGCCGTTGCTGGAGCAGGGCGCCATCAAGCCGATCGTCCACGCCACCTTCCCGCTGGCCCAGGCCGCCCAGGCCCACGCCATGATGGAAAGCGGCGAGAACATCGGCAAGATCATCCTGACCGTATAGGGAAACTCGGGTGGGGCGGGCCCCCCGCGGCCCACATCAAA
>NZ_JBICCO010000066.1:0-40253 GCF_043119405.1 Achromobacter sp. 413638 | reverse complement strand
CCCCCCCCCCGCCCCCCCCGCCCCCCGCCGCCCCGGGGTGGGGGGCCCGCTTCGTTTCCGGCGCTCGCGCAGGCCGAGTCCTCGGGCCATGGCTGTTGGGATGTCGCCTTTGGGACCTTGTCGAGGGATGGGGCGGCGACTCGCGGCATGGAGCGGAGCTGGATCCAGCATGGCGCGCATTCCCCATTTTGATGCGCGGGAGGGGCGGAGTCGTGCCCGCGCGGCACGCTTCTGGTGCGCGTGGCCTCGCGTTCAGCCCGTCGCCAGCGCGGCGTCACCGGATTGAAACCTGGCACGGGCCTTGCTTGAAGAGCAGCGAGCCGTCGCCATTGATCCGATGCGCCGGCCGGCCAGACGGAAACGCCCCGTGGGCGTTCCGCCGACTCCCTTCATCCGACCAGGACTCCGCACCATGAAGAAGACGCTGCCAGCCTTGCCCCTCGTGTTCGCTGCATGTTTCGCCGCGGTCGCGCAAGCCGAGCCCACCGATCTGGGCGGCGGCTTCTCGCTCAGCGGCAATGCCGCCATCGTCAGCGACTACCGCTTCCGTGGTTATTCGCAGACCGACTTCCGTCCTGCGGCGCAGCTGGGCATAGACCTGACCCACAGCTCGGGCTTCTACCTGGGGAACTGGAACTCCAATGTGTCCAGTTTCGTCTACACCGACGGCAATCTGGAAATGGACTTCTACGGCGGCTGGAAGGGGGATGTGGGCGGCGGCCTGACGCTGGACGCGGGGGTGCTGCACTACTACTACCCGGGTTCCAGCTCGCCCAAGGGCGGCAACTACAACAACACCGATCTCTACCTGGCCGCGACCTACGCCAACTACACGCTGAAGTACTCCTACACGCCCGGCGACTTCTTCAGCACGCCCGACAGCAAGGGCACCTGGTACCTGGACGGCACCGCCAATTTCGACCTGGGCGACGGCTGGGGCCTGGTCGGGCACCTGGGCTATCAGAAGCTCAAGAACCAGATCAACATGAATGGCGATTCCATCAGCCATTACGTGGACTACAAGCTGGGCGTGACCAAGGATCTGAAAGGTTGGGTGCTGGGCCTGGCGGCCGTGGGCGCGACCAAGGACAACTGGCTGCCGACCAAGTACGGCCATCCGTCGGGACGTTTGGGGGCGGTGTTCTCGGTGGCGCGCAGCTTCTGAGGGACCGAAGGCGGCCGGCGGGGCGCGCCCCGCCCGGACGCGGGCCGACGGCGGTCCCGCGCGGGGGCGGCTGCGGCGCTCCCGCCGCTCGCTTTACAATGCGCGGTTGCATGTAATCCTGGACCGCGCAAGATGTCTGACGTTTTGAATATCGAATCCCTTGACCTGGAAGCCCGCGGCATCGCCCGCCGCGAGGGCAAGGTCGTGTTCGTGGAGGGCGCCCTGCCGGGCGAACGCGTGGTGGCCACCACCGTGCGCCGCAAGCCGTCCTATGAAATCGCCCGCGTCGAGGAGATCCTGCGTCCGTCCTCGCAGCGCGTGGTGCCGCGCTGCCCGCATTTTGGCGTCTGTGGCGGCTGTGCCATGCAGCACCTGGAGCCCAGCACCCAGGTGGCGATCAAGCAGCGTTCGCTGGAGGACACCTTCTGGCACGTCGGCAAGCTCCGTCCCGCGCGCGTGCTGCCGCCCCTGCAGGGCCCGACCTGGGGCTACCGCTACCGCGCCCGCCTGTCGGTGCGGGTGGTGCCGAAGAAGGGCGGCGTGCTGGTGGGCTTCCATGAGCGCAAGAGCAGCTATGTGGCCGATATGCGCGAATGCCATGTGCTGCCGCGTCACGTCAGCGACCTGCTGCTGCCCTTGCGCGCCATGATCGCCTCGATGTCCGCGCCCGATCGCATGCCGCAGATCGAGGTTGCGCTGGGCGAGGGCGTGACCGCGCTGGTGCTGCGCCACCTGCTGCCGCTGACCGACGGCGATATCGCCATCCTGCGCGCGTTCGCGGCCAAGCATCAGGTGCAATGGTGGCTCCAGCCCAAGGGGCCGGACACCGTGCACGCGCTGGAGCCTGCCGATGCCGACGCGCTGGCTTACACCATGCCGGAATTCGGCCTGCGCATGCCGTACCGTCCCACCGATTTCACGCAGGTCAACCACGCGATCAACCGTTCGATGGTGTCGCGCGCGCTGACCCTGCTGGAAGTGCAGCCCACCGACCGCGTCGCCGACCTGTTCTGTGGCCTGGGCAATTTCACGCTGCCGCTGGCGACCCAGGGCCGCGAGGCGGTGGGCGTGGAAGGCAGCAAGATGCTGACCGACCGCGCCTTCGAGGCCGCCGCGCGTCACGGGCTGGCGGCAAGCACCAGCTTCGCCACGCTGAACCTGTTCGAAGTGGATGTGGAATGGCTGCGCGGCCTGGGCTATTTCGACCGCATGCTGATCGACCCGCCGCGCGAAGGCGCGCAGGCCGTGGCGCAGGCGCTGTCGCTGCTGGCGGCCGAAGAACGTCCGCGCCGCATCGTCTACGTGTCCTGTAATCCGGCCACGCTGGCGCGCGATGCCGCCATCATGGTGCACGAGGGCGGCTACGTCCTGAAGAGCGCAGGCGTGATCAACATGTTCCCGCACACCGGTCACGTCGAATCCATCGCCGTGTTCGAATCGTTGGACGCCGAGGGCGTGCGCGAGGCGCAGCAGCGCGCCCGCGAAAAAGCCGAGGCGGCCCGCCTGGCCACTGAGCACCCCCCCGTCGCCGCCTGAGACGCAGGGGGATCTATTCCCCTTGCAGGCTTTCCAGGATCGGGCAGTCGGGTCGCCCGTCGCCATGGCAGTTCTGCGCCAGGTGCTTGAGCGTGGCG
Organism: Achromobacter sp. 413638; assembly: GCF_043119405.1. Taxonomy (NCBI): domain Bacteria; kingdom Pseudomonadati; phylum Pseudomonadota; class Betaproteobacteria; order Burkholderiales; family Alcaligenaceae; genus Achromobacter; species Achromobacter sp. 413638. The sequence continues at coordinate 37,454 of NZ_JBICCO010000066.1, read as the reverse complement.
GCCATGTCGCGCAGGGCTTCGGCCTTGCGCTCCAGTTCCTGCACATGCTCCAGCGCGATGCGCTTGACGTCGGCGCTGGCGCGGCTGCGGTCGCGCCACAGCGCCAGCAGCTCGTTCATCTGCTCGACCGAGAATCCCAGGTCGCGCGCGCGGCGCACGAAACGCAGCGTGTGCAGTTCGTGGTCGCCGTAGACGCGGTAGCCCGACTCGGTGCGCAGCGCCGGGCCGATCAGCCCGATGCTCTCGTAGTAGCGGATCATCTTGGCGGATATGCCCGTGGCCTGGGCGGCTTGTCCGATGTTCATCTCGTGGGCTCCAGTGTGGTCCGGCGCGGGGCTCAGGCCCGCGCGGCCTGCGGGCGGAAGGTCTTCAGGCGCAGCGCATTGCCCAGCACGAAGACGCTGGACAGCGCCATGGCGCCGGCGGCGAAGATCGGCGACAGCGACAGGCCGAAGGCCGGATACAGCGCGCCGGCGGCCAGCGGGATCAGCGCGGCGTTGTAGGCGAAGGCCCAGAACAGGTTCTGGCGGATGTTGGCCAGCGTGGCGCGGCTGAGCGCGATGGCGTTGGGCACGCCGTTCAGATCCTCGGCCATCAGCACGACGGACGCGGCCTCGATCGCCACGTCGGTGCCCGTGCCGATGGCGATGCCGGTGTCGGCGGCGGCCAGCGCCGGCGCGTCGTTGATGCCGTCGCCGACGAAGGCCACCTTGCGGCCGCCCTCGCGCAGCGCGGTGATGGCGGCCACCTTGCCGTCGGGCAGGACTTCGGCGCGCACCTCGTCGATGCCCAGCTCGCGCGCCACGGCCTGCGCGGTGTGGCGGTTGTCGCCGGTGATCATGGCGGTCTTCAGGCCCTGCGCGTGCAGCGCGGCGATGGCGGCCACGGCCGAGGGCTTGACCGGGTCGGTCACGGCCATCATGGCGGCGGCGCGGCCGTCCACGGCAACGAAGATCGGCGTCTTGCCCTGGTTGCCCCATTCGGCGGCGCGTTCACCGAAGACGCCGACGTCCACGCCGCGCTCGGCCATCAGGCGGGCGGCGCCGGCCAGCACCTTGCGGCCGCCGACCACGGCTTCCACCCCCGCGCCGGTGATGGCGGCGAAACCCTCGGCGGGCAGCAGCGCCAGCTTGCGCTCGGCGGCGGCCGCGACGATGGCGACGGCGATGGGGTGCTCGGAGCGGGCCTGCACCGACGCGACCCACAGCAGGACTTGCTCGGCGTCATGGCCGGGCGCGGCGTCCAGGCCGGTCAGCGTGGGCTTGCCCAGCGTCAGCGTGCCGGTCTTGTCGAACGCCACGACCTGCACGTCGCGCAGCGTCTGCAGCGCGTCGCCCTGGCGGAACAGCACGCCCATTTCCGCGGCGCGGCCGGTGCCCACCATGATGGAGGTCGGCGTGGCCAGGCCCATGGCGCAAGGGCAGGCGATGATCAGCACGGCCACGGCATTGACCAGCGCGTGCGACAGGGCTGGCGCGGGGCCGAGGAACAGCCAGAGCAGGAAGGTGAGCAGGGCCACGCCCATCACGGCCGGCACGAACCAGCCGGTGACGCGGTCCACCAGCGCCTGGATGGGCAGGCGCGCGCCTTGCGCGGCCTCGACCATGCGGATGATGCGCGCCAGCATGGTGTCCGCCCCGGTATGGGTCACGCGCAGCGTGAAACTGCCGGACGTGTTCAGCGTGCCGCCGGTGGCCTGCATGCCGGCCACCTTCTCGACCGGCACGGGCTCGCCCGTGAGCATGGACTCGTCCACATAGGAATTGCCTTCGATGATTTCGCCGTCCAGCGGGATCTTCTCGCCGGGACGCACCAGCACGATCTCGCCCTTGCGCACCTGCTCGATGGGCAGGTCCACGGGCTGGCCGTCGCGCATGACGCGGGCGGTGCGCGGCTGCAGGCCGATCAGACGCTGGATGGCCGCGCCGGTGCGGCCCTTGGCGCGCGCCTCCAGCATGCGGCCCAGCAGAATCAGCGTGACGATGACGGCGGCCGCCTCGAAATAGACGTTGCGGGCCGCCTCGGGCAGCCACTGCGGCGCGAAGGTGGCCACCACGGAATAGCTCCAGGCGGCGCCGGCGCCCAGCGCCACCAGCGAGTTCATCTCGGGCGCGCGCCGCCACAGGGCCATGAAGCCCTTGCTGAAGAAGTGCCGGCCCGGCCAGGCCAGCACCAGCGTGGTCAGCGCGAATTGCAGCAGCCAGCTGTTCTGCCGGCCGATATTGGCCAGCACCCAGTGGTGCATGGCGGGAATCAGGTGCGAGCCCATCTCCAGCACGAAGACGGGCAGGGTCAGGGCCAGCGAGATGCCGAAGGCCTGCTTCAGGCGGCGGGCCTCGGCGTCGCGGGCCTCGGCCTGGCGTTCGGCGTGATCGTCCTCGGCGGCGATGGGGCGGGCCTCGTAGCCGATCTTGCCGACGGCGTCCACCAGCGCCTGGGCGTCGGCGGCGGTCGGGTCGAAGGCGACCCGCGCGCGCTCGGTGGCCAGATTCACCTGGGCCTGGGCCACGCCCGGCACGCGGGTCAGGGCCTTCTCGACGCGCTTGACGCAGGACGCGCAGGTCATGCCCTCGATGGCGAGCTCCAGCTCGCTGGAAGAGGCGGGGATGGCGATGTTCATGGCGGGTCTCTTTCTATCCGGGAAGCCCACAGTTTCATCCTTCCCATTGTTGGAAGGTCAAGCCTGATTCTACGCTTGACCTTTCCATGATGGGAAGGTTTACAGTGCTGCCATGCCTGGGATCATTCCAGGCCGTCCCTGAATCTTTCGGAGAGCATCCATGAGCATCGAGTTCCAAGTCCCCGACATGACCTGCGGCCACTGCGTCAAGACCATCACCGGCGCCGTCACGGCCGCCGTGCCCGGCTCGGCGGTGGTCACGGACCTGGCGACGCACCGCGTGACGGTGACCGGCACGGACCAGGCGGACAAGGTCGAGGCCGCCATTCGTGACGCGGGCTACGAGCCGGCACGCGTCTGAGCGTCCCGCCAGGCGGCCTTGGCCCTGGCGCGCGCCTGATGGATTTCATAGAGTTCATCAGGCGTTTTCTATTTTCTTATTGCTTAAAACTATCGATCAATTAAAACAATTAAATTTGATATATCGATAGTGGCGATTTATCATTCTTTCCATGGTGGTTGAACAGAACCCCGCTACCCCAAGGAGAGATTGAATGCTGCAAAACCGTGAAGGCCAACGTGTTCCCAACGTCACGTTCCCCGTCCGCGAGGGCAACACCTGGAAAAAGCTCACGTCCGACGACATCTTCAAGAACAAGACGGTCGTGGTCTTTTCGCTTCCCGGCGCTTTCACGCCGACCTGCTCGTCGACCCACCTGCCGCGCTACAACGAACTGGCGCCCGCGTTCTTCAAGGAAGGCGTGGACAGCATCGTGTGCGTGTCGGTGAATGACACCTTCGTGATGAACGAATGGGCCAAGGACCAGGAATCGGCCAACATCACGCTGCTGCCCGACGGCAACGGCGCCTTCACCGAAGGCATGGGCATGCTGGTCGACAAGAGCGACCTGGGTTTCGGCAAGCGCAGCTGGCGCTATTCCATGCTGGTCAAGGACGGCGTGGTGCAGAAGATGTTCATCGAGCCGGAAAAGGAAGGCGATCCCTTTGAAGTGTCGGACGCCGACACCATGCTGGCGTACTTCGCGCCCAAGGCCAAGAAGCCCGACCAGGTGGTCGTGTTCTCCAAGCCGGGCTGCCCGTTCTGCGTGGAAGCCAAGGCGCTGCTGCAGGACAAGGGTTTCGATCCGATCGAGATCCCGCTGGAGAACAAGGTCCGCGGCCGCGTCATCGGCGCCGTCTCGGGCAAGGGCACCGCGCCGCAGGTGTTCATCAACGGCTCGCTGATCGGCGGCCTGGACGACCTGAAGGCGCACTTCGCCTGACAGGCATCAGGCATGCCGGGCCCGGGCGGCCCGGCATGTCGCGCGGCTCCGCGCCTTGTGTGGTGGAGCCCGCGCGCCGAATCCCCCCCGCTGCGCGCGTTCCTGCGCGGCCCCGTCCGGGCGCCGCGGGGACGGTCGCGTCCCGAGCCCGCGCAGCAAGGCGAATTCGCCCTAGGCAAGACACCGCACAACCACGCCATATCGGGAGCACATGGATATGAAGACTTTGCATACTGACGTCGCCGTCATCGGCGCCGGCACCGCCGGCCTGGCCGCTTATCGCGCCGCCCGCGCCGCCGGCAAGCGCGCCTTGCTGATCGAGGGCGGCCCCTATGGCACGACCTGCGCGCGCGTGGGCTGCATGCCGTCCAAGCTGCTGATCGCCGCCGCCGAGGCCGCGCATGCCGCGATGCATACCGATGCGTTCGGCGTGCGCGTGGAAGGCGAGGTCAGCGTCGATGGCAAGGCGGTCATGGATCGCGTCAAGCGCGAGCGCGACCGCTTCGTCGGCTTCGTGCTGGACGGCGTGGAGAACATTCCCGCCGAGGACAAGATCCGTGGCCAGGCGCGCTTCGTGTCGGACACCGTGCTGCGCGTGGATGAGCATGCCGAGATCCAGGCTTCGCGGGTGGTGATCGCCACCGGCTCGCGGCCGTCGGTGCCGCCGCCGCTGCGCGACTTGGGCGACCGGCTGGTCGTGAACGACGATGTGTTCGCCTGGGACGATCTGCCGCGCCGCGTGGCCGTGTTCGGCCCCGGCGTGATCGGACTGGAGCTGGGTCAGGCGCTGGCGCGCCTGGGCGTCGAGGTGCGGGTGTTCGGCGTCAGCGGCAGCCTGGGCGGCATCAGCGACCCGCTGGTGCGCCAGAGCGCCCGCAAGATCTTCCAGCGCGAGTTCTACCTGGATCCGGACGCCCGCGTGCTGGAAACCAGGCGCGTCGGCGATGAGGTCGAGGTGCGCTACGTGGCGCTGGACAACAGCGAGCGCACCGAGCGCTTCGACTATGCGCTGGTCGCCACGGGCCGCCGCCCCAATGTGGACGGGCTGGGCCTGGAGCACACCTCGCTGGCATTGAACAGGCAGGGCGTGCCGCTGTTCGACCGCGAGACCATGCAGGCCGGCGATGCGCCCATCTTCATCGCCGGCGACGCCAACGCCGACGCGCCGCTGCTGCACGAGGCCGCCGACGAGGGCCGCATCGCCGGCGAGAACGCCGCGCGCTATCCCGATGTGCGCCCCGGTCTGCGGCGCGCGCCGCTGGCGGTGGTGTTTTCGGATCCGCAGATCGCGCTGGCCGGACAGGGCCACGCGCGGCTGGTGCCGGGCACCTTCGTCACCGGCCAGGTGGATTTCGGCGACCAGGGCCGCTCGCGGGTGATGCTGAAGAACCGGGGCATGCTGCACGTGTACGCCGACATCGCGACCGGCCGTTTCCTGGGCGCCGAGATGGTCGGTCCCGGCGCCGAGCACATCGGCCACCTGCTGGCGTGGGCCGTGCAGCAGGAGCTGACCGTGGCGCGGATGCTGGAGATGCCGTTCTACCACCCCGTGATCGAGGAAGGCCTGCGCACGGCGTTGCGCGATGCCGCCGCCAAGCTGGCGCAGGCGCGCGAGGCGCTGCAGGTGGAGGAAACCGTTTGAACGGTTGAAACCGGGGCCGCAATGGCGGCCCCGCTTGCCCTCGCGACTACTTGCCGGCGCCGAGCGCGCTGTTGTACGCGGCGGCCAGCCTGCGCACGCCTTCGCGGATCTGGTCCACGTCGGGCGCGGCATACGACAGCCGCATGGTGCCGGCCTTGGGATTGGCCGCATAGAAGGCCGCGCCGGGCACGAACAGCACGCCCTGTTCCACGCAGGCCTGGAACAGCGCGCCGGGCGTCAGGTCGTCCTGCGCCTCGGCCCAGATGAACATGCCGCCTTCCGGCGGATTGGCCAGGATGCGGCCGCCGAGTTCGGCCTGCAGCATGTCGACCATGGCCTGCATGCGGGCGCCGTACTCGCGCCGGGCGCGTTCCACCGTGTCCGGATAGCGGCCGGCGTTCAGGTACTCCGCGGCGATCAGCTGCGCGATCGGCGAGGTGCACAGATCGGTGGTCTGCTTGGCGATGGCGCAGCGGCGGATGACTTCGGCCGGCGCCACCATCCAGCCGACGCGCAGCGCCGGCGCCAGCGTCTTGGACAGGCTGGACAGGTAAATCACCGGATTGGCCGACGGCAGCCTCGCGCCCAGCGCGTGGATCGGCTCGACCGCCGTGGACGAGAAGCGCAGCTCGCCGTAGGGATCGTCCTCGACCACGACCACGCCGTGCCGCGCCGCCAGGCTCGCCAGCTGCGCGCGCCGTTCCTGGGACATCAGCGTGCCGCAGGGGTTGGAGTAGGTCGGGACGGTGTAGATGAGCTTGGGCAAGGCATCGGCCGGCGCGTTCGCCAGCAGCGTTTCCAGCGCATCGATCCGCATGCCCTGGGCGTCCACCGGCACCTGCTCGATGCGCGCGCCGGCCAGGCGCAGCGCCTGCAGCGTCGCCGGATAGGAGGGCGATTCCACATAGACCACGTCGCCGGGTTCCACGAACACGCGCACCAGCAGGTCGAAAGCCTGTTGCGAGCCCGTGGTCACCAGGATGTCCTCGGGCTTCGCCTCGATGCCGCGCGCGCCGCAGAGCCGCGCCAGCGCCTCGCGCAGCGCCGGGGCGCCCTCGGTCGCGCCGTACTGCAGGATGCCGGCGCCCTGGGCGAAGACCCGTTGCGCGGCCTGTTCGATGCCGGCGCCATCCAGCAGCGTCGGCGAGGGATAGCCGCCGGCGAAGGAAATCATGCCGGGACGGCTCAGGTAGGGAAACAGTTCGCGGATGGGCGAACCGGCCGGTTCGGCGAAGGCGGCGGCGTAGGGAGAGTGGCTCATGGTCGGCTCGTTGCGCGGGGGGCGGACGTTCAGGCGGGCAGGGCGGCGTCTTCGGCCTGGCCCAGCAGGGCGCGGACGCGCGCCAGCGATTCGGCCTGGGCGGCTTCGTACAGCGCGATCTCGTCGTGCACGGCGCAGCCCAGGTCGCGTTCGAAGGCCGCGCGCGCTTCGTTGGCCGAGTAGTTGCGCTGCTCTGCGCTGCCCAGGTTCGAGCGGAAGATGCCGGCCGCGCTCACGGGCAGGAAGTCCTCGTAGGTGATCGGATTGGCTTGCACCAGGCCGCGGGCCAGCAGCGCATCGATATCCAGGTCGGCGGCCGACGGGTCGGCGTGGCGCAGGCCGTCGTCGGTCAGCGCGTAGCGGAAGAAGGCCAGGCCTTCGGCGCGCAGCGTGTCCAGATCGTCGGGGAATTCGGTGAAGACCTCGGCCAGCCGGTCTTCGTAGCGCTGGCCGGGCGCCTGTTCGCGGGCGCGGGCAAGCAGCGCGTCATAGCGCTGGCGGCCCTTGCGGGTGAGCGCGATGCCGCGCTGCTCGACTTCGCCGAAGCGCGCGGTATGGGTGCCGGCGGTGTCCGCGCCCAGGAAGCGGACCGGTTCCTCCAGCGCCTTGAAGCTGGTCTGGCGCAGCAGGATGGGGTGCTTGCGGCGTGGCGGGCCTTCGACCACTTCCTTGGCTGGGATGCCGCGGCCCGGCATGGCGGCCTGCAGCGCGTCGATGTCCAGCGTGCGCGGGGTCAGGTGGTTGATGTGCGGGCCGGCGAAACAGACCACGTCGGCGATCAGGCGATGGGCGTCGTGCAGGGCCTGGTAGGTCTCGGCCGTGACGGTGGCCTCGCTGTGCCAGCGGAAGGTCTCGCGCACCTGTTCGACGAATTCGTCCGCCTGGGCGCTGTCCAGGCCGCCGTCCCGTTCGAACTGCTCGGTCAGCGCCAGCGCGCGCGCCGTGAAGATGTTGCGCCGTTGCAGGATCTCGCGCGCCTGGGCGGCCAGCGCCTGGTCTTCGAGCAGTTCCAGTCGCAGCAGCGAGGTGAACACGCGGAAGGGATTGGCCGCCAGCGCCGCGTCGCCCACGGGGCGGAAGGCGGTGGAATGGACCGGGATGCCGGCGACCGACAGGTCGTAGTAGCCGACGGGCTCCATGCCCATGACCGCGAACACGCGCCGCATGGTCGCCAGTTCGGCGGCCGTGCCCAGGCGGATGGCGCCGTGGCGCTCCAGGTTCAGCCGCTCCAGGCTGGCCGAGCGCGCCAGGCTGTCGCGCAGTTCAGGCGATCCGGCCAGCACGTCGGCGTTGATGTCGGCGACCAGATCCAGCAGGGTGCCGTACTGCGGCACTTCCTGGCGGTACATGTCGGACATGGCGCGCGAAAAACGGGTGCGGATGTCATCCGGGGAAACGAGGGAGGAGCGGGTCATGGCAGGAAACGGGGTCAGGGTAGGGAAAAGTCGGCCGGGAATGGTCATGTCATTCATTAAATACATGAAAAATTCCCGATTGCGTGATTCTCCTGGTGTGTGCTCAAGAGGGTCAACCGACATTTGTGTCTGAGGTCATTCATAAATAGAATGAACTCCCATGAAATTCCCCCGCAAATACCTGCCCTCCATGTCCGTGCTCTGCGCCTTCGAGGCGGCCGCCCGCCACCAGAGCTTCACCGGCGCGGCGCTGGAACTGAGCCTGACGCAAAGCGCCGTCAGCCGGCAGATCCGCGCGCTGGAAGAGCTGCTGGGCACGGACCTGTTCGTTCGAGAGCGTCAGACCGTGCGGCTGAACAAGGCCGGCGAGGCCTATGCCCGGGAAATCCGCGAGGCGCTCAAGCGTGTGTCGGCGGCCACGCTGGGCTTTCGCGCCAATCCGCAGGGCGGCACGCTGAACATCGCGATCCTGCCCACCTTCGGCACGCGCTGGCTGGCGCCGAGGCTGCCGGCGTTCATGGCGGCCAATCCTGGCATCACCATCAACCTGGCCACGCGCCCGGAGCAATTCGATTTCGCCACCGAGCCTGTGGACGCGGCGATCCACTTCGGCCTGCCGGTATGGCCGGGGGCCGAGCTGGATTTCCTGATGAGCGAGCAGGTGGTGCCGGCATGCAGCCGGGCGCTGCGCGGGCAGTTCGATTTCCAGGCGCCGGCGGACCTGCTGAAGGCGCCGCTGCTGCACCTGGAAAGCCGGCCCGATGCCTGGGAACGCTGGTTCCACGCCATGGGCGTGCAGGCCCAGGGCGTGAACGGCATGCTGGTGGATCAGTTCGCGCTGGCCTCGCAGGCGGCCATGTCGGGCCTGGGGGTGGCGCTGTTGCCGCGCTTCCTGATCGAGGCCGAACTGGCGCGCGGCGATCTGGTGCTGGCCATCGACGCGCAGGTGGAAAGCGCCGAGAAATACTATCTGGCCTGGCGTCCGAGCCAGGCCAGCTATCCGCCGCTGCAGGCGTTCCGCGCCTGGCTCGCGGCGGCGGCGCGGCAAGCCTGAGGCGGACGACCGCTCAGGTGTTCTCGCGGTATTGCAGCGTGAAGCCGGCCCGGTCGTCCTGCGCCAGCTCGCGCGCCAGATAGGGCATGGCAGGCTTGAGCGCCTCGTGCAGCGTCCAGGGCGGATTGACCAGGAACATGCCGCTGCCGTGCAGGCCGTAGCCGTCGATGGCCGCCTTCTTGACGGTCAGCGTGGCGTGCAGCCAGCTCTTGACCTTCAGGTTTTCCAGATGGCGGGCCATCTCGTTGGCCTCGCGCCGCTGCACCAGCGGATACCAGACGGCGATGGTGCCGGTGGCGAAACGCTTGATGCACTCCTTGACCGTGTTCAGCGTGCGGCGGTAGTCGTTCTTGTCTTCATAGGAAGGATCGATCAACACCATGCCGCGCCGCGTGGGCGGCGGCAGCAGCGCCTTCACGCCTTCGAAGCCGTCATCGCCGTAGATGGTGGTCTGGCGCTGGGCGTTGCGGTCCAGGTGTTCCAGGTTGCCGACCAGCGTGTCGATCTCGGTCGGGTGCATCTCGAACATGCGCAGCCGGTCCGACGGACGCAGCGCATCCAGCGTCAGCCACGGCGAGCCGGGATAGCGCCGCAGCCGGCCGTTGGTGTTATAGGCGCGGACGCGCTGCATGTACTCGGCCAGGATGGGCGGCAGGTCGTCGCGCTCCCAGAGCCGGCCGATGCCGTCGGCGGACTCGGCGGTCTTGGTGGCCCAGTCGCCGTCCAGGCTGTACAGGCCGGCGCCGGCATGGGTGTCGATGACCCAGTACGGCGCGTCCTTGCGGTTGAAGTAATCCAGCGTGTGGACGAGGATGGCGTGCTTGAGCACGTCGGCGTGGTTGCCGGCGTGGAAGGCGTGGCGGTAGCTGAACACGGGCGCCCGGTCCTTTAAGCCTGGACGGGCCGGATCGCGGCCAGCTCGTCGGTGAAGATGCCGTCGATGCCCCAGTCGAGCAGCAGGCGCGCGCGTTCCGGATCATTGACGGTCCAGGCGGCGATGCGGTAGCCGGCCGCGTGCACGGCGTCGATCAGCTCGCGGGTGGCGTCCTTCTGGTTGATGTTCAGCGCCACGCACTGATATTTCTGCAGGCGCGCCAGCCAGTCGGCCGGGACCTTTTCCACCAGCAGCGCGCGCGGCAGCTCGGGCGCAGCTTGCAGCGCCGCCGCCAGCGCCTCTTCGGCGAAGGACGAGAGCAGGGGGGCGGTGGCCGATTGCTTCCACAATTCGCGGGCCGCCAGCGCCACGGCGCGGCCGGTCTCGGCCTCGCGGCCCGGGCAGGGCTTGATCTCGACGTTGCTGGCGATGCCGTTGGCGACGGTGTAGCGGGCCACGGCGGCGAAGGTGGGCAGCGGCTCGCCGGCGTAGGCGGCCGAGTGCCAGCCGCCGAAATCCAGCTGCGCCAGTTCGATGTAATCCTTGGCGGCGGCCGGGCCGTGGCCGTTCGAGGTACGGTCCACGTCATCGTCGTGCATCAGCACCAGCACGTTGTCGCGGCTGAGCTTGACGTCGTACTCGAACATGGTGAAACCGTGTTCGGCGCCGACGCGCATGGCGGCCAGCGTGTTCTCCGGCGCCAGGCGGCCGCCGCCGCGGTGGGCGATGTAACGGGAGTAGGGCCAGGAGGGGAGGTTTGCGGTCATTTGGGTGTTGCTTGAGTGTTCTACGGAGCAGGGTTGCAAGGATACTCCTAATGGCCTATTTCAGCGGCGCCTTGCCCTGCGACACGTCCATGATCATGCGCGTCGACAGGTACAGCCGGGGCACGATGCTGCCGATCTGTATGTACTCCGCGTCATTGGAGTGGGCGCCGAAGCCGGACAGGCCCATGCCCTCGATGACCGGGCCGCGCGCCTTCAGCGCGGCGAAGGCGGCGTCGGTGCCGCCGCCGCTGGCGCGGTCCACCACCTTCATGGGCAGGCCCAGCTCCTGGTAGATGGCCACGCCGTGCGAGGCCAGCGCGCGCGAGGCGGCGGTGGCCTCCAGGGGCGGGCGGCGCACCTCGAACTTCACGCTGACCTTGGACTCGGGCAAGAGCTTGTTGCGCGACTTTTCCTCCAGCGTGCGCGCCAGCGCGTCGAAATCGGCCACGCGCAGCGCGCGGGCGTCGGCCTGGGCCGTGGCCTGGCCCGGGATGACGTTGCGGTTGGTGCCGGCCTGGGCGATGGTCCAGTTCAGCTTCAAGCCTTTTTCGGGCTGCGACAGCTTGTCCATCTGCAGCACCTGGTGGGCCAGCTCGTACAGCGCGTTGATGCCGCCCTCGGGCCGCGCGCCCGCGTGCGAGGTCTTGCCCTGCACCGTCAGGTAGGCCGCGCCGATGCCGCTGGTGGCCAGCGTCAGCCGGGCTTCGGCGCCGCCGCCTTCATACGAGAACACGGCGTCCTGGTCGGCCGCGAGGGCGGTGATGGTGTCGCGCGCGCCCGGCGAGCTGATTTCCTCGTCGCCGTTGATCAGCACGGTGATCTTGCCGTAGCCGCGGAAGTCCAGCTTGCGCAGCAGGGCCAGGGTGTGGATGATGGCCGCCACGCCATGCTTGTCGTCGGCGATGCCCAGGCCATAGGCCTTGTCGCCGTCGATGCGGAAGGGCTGGTCCTTGAGCATGCCGTTGCGGTAGACGGTGTCCATATGGGCGATCAGCATGATCTTCCTGTCGCCGCTGCCCAGGAACTCGGCCCGCACCATGGGGCCGACCTTCTCCGGCGTGTCGTCCAGGCGGAAGACCTGGGCGGACTGGATGATCTCGGCCTTGCCACCCAGCGCCGCCAGCCGGTCGCGCACCAGCGCGGCGATGCGCTCCACGCCTTCGACGTCCTTGCTGCCGGATTCGATGCCGACCAGGTCGCGCATGGTGTCCAGCATGGCCTGCCGCTCGGCCTGGGCGGCCTCGTGCACGGCCGCCACGGGCGCGCTCCAGGCGGCGGCGCTGCCCAGGAACAGGACGGCGGCGCCAGCGGCGCGGGCGAGGAAAGGGCAAAGGCGCGGAGTCATCATGAACGCAAACCTCGTTTGTCGCTGGGCGCCGGGCGCCCGGGAACGGACCACGATACGGGCCGGGCCGGCGCGCCGGAACCGGGGTTTCCCTGCTTGACGCACTGGCGCCGGGCGATGATCAAAGGAATCTGAACATCGCGCGCGGGCGGGAAATGCTAAAATCCCGCGGCTGATCCGGTGTATAACCGGTGTGGGAACAAGGCGAAGCTCGTTCGCCTTTTTTTATGCGTTTTCGTGCGGCTCCCGGTTTACTTCCGGAGCGCGGCAACAGGGATTCCATGTTCGAATTTATTCGCAGCCATCGTCGCTGGATGCAGTTCATTCTGCTGCTTCTGATCGTGCCGTCCTTTTTCCTGGTCGGCATACAAGGCTATGAAAGCTTCATGCGCAAGGAGCCCGAGCTGGCCACGGTCGCGGGCCAGCCCGTCACCCGCGCCGAGTTCGATCAGGCCCACCGCAATCAGCTGGAACAGTTCCGCCAGCGCATGGGCGCGCAGTTCGACCCCGCCGTGGTCGACACGCCGTTCCTGCGCCAGGGCCTGCTGAACGAGCTGATCAATCAGCGCCTGCTGGCCAACGTCGCGATCGACAACCGCTTCTCGGTGTCGGACACCACGCTGCGCAACTACATCACCAAGATCCCCACCGTCCAGGCCAATGGCGACTTCTCGATGGAACTGTACCGCCAGATGCTGGCGGCGCAGGGCCTGACCATGAACGGGTTCGAAGCCGGCGTGCGCCGCGACCTGGCGATCGGCCGCGTGCTGGAGCCCGTGGGCATGACTGCCCGCGCGCCCGCCGAAGTGGTGGCTTCGCTGGAAACCGCGCTGACCCAGACCCGCACGGTCCAGCTGCGCCGTTTCGCCGCCGCCGACTATCGCTCGAAGGTTGACGTGAGCCCGGCCGACATCCAGGCCTGGTACGACGCCAACAAGCAGCAGTTGCAGATTCCCGAACAGGTCCAGGTGCAGTACCTGGTGCTGGACGAAGCCGCCGCCACCCAGGGCGTGCAGGTCAAGGACGAAGACCTGGCCTCGTACTACGAGCAGAACAAGACCCGCTTCGGCCAGCCCGAGCGCCGCCGCGTCAGCCACATCATGATCAACCTGCCGGCCGGCGCCTCGGAAGATGCGCGCAAGGCGGCTCGCGCCAAGGCCGACGAGCTGGACAAGCTGGCCGTGGCCGACCCGTCCAAGTTCGCCGAACTGGCCCGCAAGGAATCGCAGGACGCCGGCTCCGCCGCCAATGGCGGCGACCTGGGCTGGCAGCAGAAGGGCGCGCTGCCCGGCTCGCTGGACAAGGCCGCCTTCGGCCTGAACAAGGACCAGGTCTCCGGCGTGGTCGAAAGCCCCAGCGGCCTGCACATCCTCAAGCTGACCGAGATCCAGCCCGCCGCGATCAAGCCGCTGGCCGAGGTCAAGGATCAACTCACCGGTGAAGTGCGCAAGCAGCTCGCCGCTGTGCGTTTCTCGGAAATGGCCAGCCAGCTGAGCAAGCAGGTCTATGACCAGCGCGACAGCCTGCAACCCGCCGCCGACGCGGTCGGCCTGAAGCTGCGCACCGCCACCGGCGTGACCCGCGAAGGCCTGCTGCCCGCCGACAAGGCCGGTCCGGGCTCGGCCGCCGGCGGTCCGGACGCCGCGCTGCTGGACAACCCGCGCGTGCGCCAGGCGCTGTTCTCGGCCGATGTGCTGCGCGAAAAGCAGAATTCCGGCGTGATCGAACTGGCCCCGGACACCATGCTGGCCGTGCGCGTCGCCGCCGTGGAGCCGGCCCACGTGCCGCCGCTGGACAAGGTCAGCGAAACCATCCGCGCCAAGCTGCTGGACGAGCGTTCGGCCGAAGCCGCCCGTCAGGCCGGCGAAGCCGCCCTGGCCGCCGACAAGGCCAATCCGGCCGCCTCGCCCGAAGGTTTCGCCGGTGCGGTGACGGTGTCGCGCCAGGATCCTGGCGGCCTGCCGCGCGCGGTGCTGGACGCCATCATGCGCCAGCCGGCCGCCACGTTGCCCGCCTACGTGGGCGTGCAGGCGGGCGCCGACTACACGGTGGCTCGCCTGGAGAAGGTCGAGCCCGGCAAGGTCGAGCAGGCCGAGCGCGAGAGCCTGGCGAGCCAGTTGTCCGGAGCCTATGGCCAGGCCGAGAACGAGGCCGTGGTGCGCATGCTGCGCGAGCAGTACAAGGTGCAGGTGCTGCCGGCTTCGGCCGACGCCATCAAGGGCGAGCAGCCCGCCTCGGCGGGCTGACCCCCTAGTTGAGCAGTGGCCGCAGCGCCGGCCACACGTTATCGAGCAGTTGGGGCTGGGCATCCTCGTTGGGATGGATGCCGTCAGCCTGGAACATGGCCCGGTTCGTCGCAATGCCTTCCATCAGGAAGGGGACGAGCCGGGCTTTTTCGTCCTTGGCCACCGTGGGGAACAGCTGCGCGAAGCGCTGCGTGTAGTCGCGCCCGTAGTTGGGCGGGATCTGCATGCCCACGATGACCACGTCGGCGTCGGCCTGGCGCGCGGCCTGGGCCATGTTGCGCAGGTTCTGCTCGGTCATGGTCAGGGACAGGCCGCGCAGCGCGTCGTTCGAGCCCAGCTCCAGCACCACCACGGCCGGCGCGTGCTGGCGCAGCAGCGCCGGCAGGCGGGCGACACCGCCGCTGGTGGTGTCGCCGCTGATGCTGGCGTTGACGACCTTGTACTTGGGGTATTGTTGCGAAATCCGCTCGGACAGCAGCGGCACCCAGCCGGTGCCGCGCTTGATGCCATATTCGGCGGACAGGCTGTCGCCCAGCACCAGCACCGCGCGCGGCGCGGAACCTTGGGCCGAGGGGGCAGTCTGAGCGTGGCCGGGCGCGATGGCGGCGGCGGTCAGGACGGACGTGTACAGCAGACGGAAAAATAGGCGCATGGATAGCAATAACTCGATCGAGGTGAAAGGGCTGGGCAAGCGGGTCGCCGACGCCGGCGGCACGCTGTCTATCCTGGAAGGAATCGATTTTACGGTCGAGGCGGGCAGCGCCGTGGCCATCACGGGCAGCTCGGGCTCGGGCAAGTCCACCTTGCTGGGACTGCTGGCCGGGCTGGATGTTCCCAGCGCGGGCAGCGTGAGGCTGGCCGGCCAGGATCTGTTCGCCCTGGACGAGGACGGCCGCGCACGGCTGCGCGCCAACCATGTGGGCTTCGTGTTCCAGTCGTTCCAGCTGCTGCCGAACCTGACCGCGCTGGAAAACGTCATGCTGCCGCTGGAATTGGCCGGCCAGCCGGCGCGCGAGGCCGCCCAGGCCATGCTCGAGCGGGTGGGGCTGGGCGAGCGCCTGCACCATTACCCGCGCACGCTGTCGGGCGGCGAGCAGCAGCGCGTGTCGCTGGCGCGCGCCTTCGTGGTGAACCCGGACCTGCTGTTCGCCGACGAGCCTACCGGCAGCCTGGACGCGGCCACGGGCGAGAAGGTGATCGACCTGATGTTCGACCTGCACCGCGAGCACGGCGCCACGCTGGTGCTGGTGACGCACGATCCGCAGCTGGCGGCGCGTTGCGGCCGCCAGCTGGTGCTGGCGGCGGGACGGATGGCCTGACGGCCTGGCGGCGGTCCGGACGCCGGCCCCGGGTGCCAATGGGCGCTGGGAGCGGATCCGCCGAGTTCTTCCTTACTTCGTCTTGGCCACCGCCTGGCCCCAGGCGGCCACGACCGCTTCATATTCCTGAGCCGCCGCTTCCTGGCTGATCGGGAAGATCTTGATCGAGGCCAGGTCGGGCAGGGTGGTCAGGCTGGCCACGGCCACATCGCTGCGGGTGGGGCGGCGGAAGTTCTTCACCAGCTGCGCTTCCTGGGCCTCCTTGCTGAGCAGCCCTTCATACAGCGCCTGGGCGGCCTGCGCGTTCTTGGCGCCCTTGATGATGAACATGCCTTCCGGCGCCAGGTAGCTGCCCTCGGCCGGGTAGACCAGCCTGATCTCCTTCTGGCCGCCGGCGACATATTCCTGGGCGGCGTATTCCAGAGTCATGCCGGCGGCGTATTCGCCCGCCGCCACGCCCTTGTAGGTCGTGCCCGACGAGGCCGTGATCACGGCGTTGGCCGCGATCCTGTCCAGGCCGGCCTGGCCGAACTGCTTGTACAGGCCGTAGACGAGCATGTAGGCCGTGCCGCTCTTGGACGGATCGGTGATGGCGAACTTGCCTTTCCATTGCGGCTGCATCAGGTCCGACCAGGACGCCGGCGCGGCCAGGCCCTTGAGCTGGCGCTCGTTGACCATCAGCACCATCACGTGCACGTTGGTGCCGACCCACAGGTCGTCCGGACCGCGGAACTCGGCCGGGATCTTGTCCAGGTCGGCCGGGCGGTACGGCTGCAGGTGCTGGCGGTAGGCGCCCAGCGTGCCGAAGCCGCCGCTCCAGAACAGGTCGCCGCGCGGGTTCTGCGCCTCGGCCTCGATGCGCTTCATCATGGTGCCGGTGCCGCCCGTGACCGGCTGCACGTTCAGCGACGGCGACTTCTTCTTGACGGCTTCCAGCGCCGTCTCGATGGTCTCGGTGTTGTTGGACGAGTACAGCACCACGTTCTGGGCCTGGGCGGCGCCGCAGGCGACCGAGGCGGCCAGCAGGCCGGATTGCAGCAGGTGTTTGATTTGCATGACGAGTCTTCCTGGGACGGGTTATTTGCCGGAAAAGAGCTTGATGCGGAACGCCTTCACCGACACGATGATGGGCAGCACGATCACGGTGACCAGCGCGGCGCCATAGGCCGAGGCCATGCCCAGGCGGCCGCCGTCGACCTGCCGGAAGATGGCGATGGGCATGGTTTCCAGGCCGCCGCTATAGGCCACGATGGACGCCGACAGTTCGGAGATCGTGGTCAGCCACATCAGCAGGGCGGCCGAGATGATCGAGGCCTTCATGGCGGGCAGCACGACCTTGAAGAAGGTCATCAGCGGCGACACGCCCAGGCTGATCGAGGCTTCTTCGATCGAGTCGGGGATGTTGAACAGCACCGACGAGGCGTTGCGCACGGCGAAGGGCAGGCGCCGCACCGTGTAGCACAGCACCATGATGGCCGAGGTGCCGGCCAGCACCAGCCAGCCGGTGTTGAAGGTCTGCACCAGCGCGATGCCCAGCACCGTGCCCGAGATGGTCAGCGGCAGCACCACGATGTAGTCCAGCGCCTGGGTGTAGGCGCTGCGCTTCTTGATGGTCAGGTAGCTGACCAGCACCGCGAAGGCCACGCCCAGCACCGTCGCCAGCGAAGCGAACTTGAGCGAGTTCAGGATGGGTTCGGGCGCGCCGTGCAGCGCGCGCTGCATGCTGGCCAGCGACCAACTGCCCCAGTGCATGACCGGCCCGCTGGTCTTGGTGAAGGCGGCCACGAATACGATGATCAGCGGCAGCAGCGACACCAGGATCACCAGACCCACGCCGCCGGTGTAGAAGATCGAGGCCCACGAGCGCACCCGCACGGCGGCCGGCGCGCGGCCCTGCGTCATGGTGTAGACCTTGCGCTCGACCACGCGCTTCTGGAAGAACAGCACGATGGCCACGATGGCGATGGATACCACCGACATGGCGCTTTGCAGCGTGGGGCTGCCGCCCATTTCGCTGACGAAGGTGTTGTAGGTCATGACCGACAGCAGCGGCACGCGGCTGCCCAGCAGCATGGCCAGCGCGAAATTGCCCACCACCAGCGTGAACACCACCAGCGCGTTGACCAGCACGGCCGGCAGCAGCACCGGCACCAGCACGCGCAGCTTGGTGGTCAGCGGCGGCGTGCCCAGGCTCAGGCCGGCTTCCTCCAGCTGTCCGTCGAAGCCGCGCAACGCGGCCAGCACGCCCAGGTAGATGTAGGTGTAGTACACCAGCGTCATCGAGAAGACCATGCCGGTCCAGCCATAGAACGAAGGCAGCGAGATGCCGGCGTCGCCCAGCAGGTTGGTCAGCAGGCCGTTGTTGCCCAGCAGCAGCAGCCAGGACTGGCCGACGATGATCTCCGGAATCACGATGGTGAGCACGGGCAGGATGGCCACCAGGTTCTTCAGCGGGAAGTCGTAGCGCGCCACAATGTAGGCGAAGGGCACGCCCACCAGCACGGTGCAGGCGGTGACGGCCAGGCCCAGGATCAGCGTGTTGCCGAAGGCCTCCAGGTACTGCGAGTCCGCCAGCAGCGCGCGAAAGCCCTGCAGCGTATAGCCGCCGTCCGGGCCGGTGACGCTGTTGGCGAACAGCACGCCCAGCGGATACAGCACGAAGAACAGCAGCAGGATCAGGCTGATCGCGGTCAGCAGGCCCCAGGGCCACCATTTGATTTTCATGGCTGGCGCGTCCTCAGGCGTTCACGACCCGGCTGTCGGCGGGGATCAGCACCTGCACGGCCTCGCCGGGCTGGAACTGGGCGACCATATTGCCCGCGTGCAGTTCGACGCGGAGTTCCGAGCCGTCCTCCAGCGCGATGCGGTAGGCGGTCTTGAAGCCCAGGTACTGGCGCCGCAGCACCTTGCCGGGCAGGGTGTTGGGGACGTAGGGCGCGGGCGCCATCAACGCCAGTTCCTCGGGCCGCGCGATCAGCACGCCGCGCGCGTCCAGGCTGCCCGCGCCCTGCACGCCGTCGAAGTCGCGGCCGCACAGCTGGTAGCGCACCAGGCCTTGCGGAGCCTGGCCCGGCACGGCCTGGGCCGGCACCGGGATCACGTTGGCCGAGCCGATGAAGTCCGCCACATAGGCATTGACCGGCGTGCCGTACAGTTCCTCCGGCGTGCCCAGCTGGGCGATGCGGCCGTGGTCCATGATGGCGATGCGGTCGGACATGGCCAGCGCTTCTTCCTGGTCGTGCGTGACGAACACGGTGGTGATGCCGGCCTCGCGCACCAGGTCCAGGATCACATCGCGCATCTGCAGGCGCATCTTGGCGTCCAGGTTGGACAGCGGCTCGTCCATCAGCAGCACGCGCGGCCGGATCACCAGGGCGCGTGCCAGCGCCACGCGCTGGCGCTGGCCACCGCTCATCTGCGCCGGGTAGCGCTGGGCCAGCGCCAGCAGCCCGACCTTGTCGAGCGCCTCGTTGGCGCGCCGGGTGATCTCGGCGCGCGCCACGCCGCGCGCCCGCAGGCCGTAGGCCACATTGTCGAAGGCGCTCTTGTCCGGGAACAGCGCGTAGTCCTGGAACACCATGCCGATGTCGCGGCGGTGGGCGGACACGCGGGTCACGTCGTCCTGGTCGAACAGCAGGCGGCCGCCGTCGGGCGCGTGAAAGCCCGCGATGCACCGCAGCAGCGTGGTCTTGCCGCAGCCGCTGGGCCCCAGCAGCGTATAGAACGCGCCGTCCGGGATGTGCAGGGAAAGGTCGCGCAGCACCTGCTGCCCGCCGAAGGTCTTGACGATGCCGTCTACCGTGATCGATGCCATGTTGGATTCCTGCGAGGGATAGCCGGCATGATAGGAAGCGTCAACCGGCGCGACCAGCGACGTTTCTTAAGGCGTGGCGTTAGTT
Source organism: Achromobacter sp. 413638 (assembly GCF_043119405.1). NCBI lineage: Bacteria > Pseudomonadati > Pseudomonadota > Betaproteobacteria > Burkholderiales > Alcaligenaceae > Achromobacter > Achromobacter sp. 413638. The sequence continues at coordinate 17,729 of NZ_JBICCO010000066.1, read as the reverse complement.
TTTCTAAGAGGTCGGCGCCGCCGCTATCCCCTAGAATGCCGCTGCATGGACGCGCGCCCGCACCGAGCGGGCCGTGGACCGGAAAAATAACGACACGACAAGGGAAACCGTGGGAAATCGCAGCACAGACTCGCGCCGCGCAGGCCGGCGGGCGGGCGCGGCCTGACATGGCCGGTCACAGCCTGCCGCCGCTCAAGGCGCTGCGGGTATTCGAGGCGGCCGCCCGGCTGCGCAGCTTCACGGCCGCCGCCGATGAACTGAGCATCACGCACAGCGCGGTCAGCCAGCAGATCCGCATCCTCGAGGACCATGTGGGGCAGCCCCTGTTCGCGCGCGAGGCGCGCGGCGTGGCGCTGCTGCCCTGCGCCCAGGCCTATTTCCCGGAAGTGCAGGCCAGCCTGGAGCGCATCGCCGCCGCCACCGCCAAGCTGCGTGCACCGGGATTTACCGGCACGCTGCGGGTCTGCGCCACGCCGTCGCTGACCATGAAGTGGCTGATTCCGCGCTTGTCCGGCTTCCAGGCGCTGCATCCGGGCATCGATGTTCAGCTGACCACGCAGGGCCGTTCTTTCCTGGACCGGGGCGGCGACGCCGGCAGCGACGTGCTGCTGCGCCATGGCTACATGGCGCACGCCGAGCTGAGCTGCGTGCATTGCCTGGACGATTTCCATGTGCCGGTGGCTTCGCCGCGCTTCATCGAGCGCAACCGGCTGGCCGCGCCGGCCGACTGTCTGGGCCATCCGCTGCTGAAGGTCGCGGGCGGCATGGACTACTGGCCGCGCTGGTTCGCGCTGGCCAAGGTCGACGTGCCCGCGCAATTGCCCGGGCCGGTGTTCGACCATCACTTCCTCTGCATGCAGGCCGCCATGAACGACCTGGGCATCGCGCTGGCGCCGTGGTGCCTGCTGCAGGACGACATCGCCGCTGACCGGCTGCGTCCGCTGTTCGCGCAGCCGCAGCTGCCCAACGCCGGCATCCATGCGCTGTACCGTCCCGACGGGCCGGCGGCGGCGGCCGCGCAACGATTCATCCACTGGCTGTGCGGGCAGGGGACCGAGCCGTCCCGTGGCGCATAGCGCAAGCAAGGAAATCCTCATGTCCGAACCCTTCGACCCGACCGCGAATTGCGCCTATCCCGGCCTGAGCCTGCGCCGCCCCTGGACGCCGGCGCCGCTGTCGGCCTACCGCGTCATCGCCTTCGACATGGACTCGACGCTGGTCGCCATTGAAACGCTGGACGAGATGGCCGCGCTGATGGGGCGCGGCGCCGAGGTGGCGGCGATCACCGAGGCCGCGATGCGCGGAGAGATCAGCGACTACAAGCAAAGCCTGCGCGAGCGGGTGGCGCTGCTTGCCGGCATGCCGCAGGCGCTGGCGGACCAGGTCTATGACGAACGCCTCACCCTCAACCCTGGCGCCGAGGAACTGATCGGCGCCTGCAAGCGCGCCGGCCTCTACTGCCTGCTGGCGACCGGTGGCTTCACCTGCTATACCGACCGGCTGCGCCAGCGCCTGGGGCTGGACGACGTGCGCGCCAACGTGCTGGAGACGCGCGACGGCAGGCTCACCGGCCGGCTGTTGCCGCAGCCCTGGGGCGACATCTGCGACGGCGAGGAAAAGAAGAACAAGCTGCTGGAGGTCTGCGCGCGGCTGGGCGTGGCGCCCGAGCAGGCGATCGCCGTGGGCGACGGCGCCAACGACCTGCCCATGATGCGGGCGGCGGGGCTGTCGGTGGGTTTCCATCCCAAGCCGGCGGTGCGGCGCGAGGCCGACGTGACCATCGAGGCAGGCGGGCTGGACCGCCTGCTGCAACTCTTCACGCCGGGCTAGCGGGGTGCGCGGCCCGGGCAAGCGCCGGGCCGGCGCGGTTCAGGCCAGTCCGTCGATGCGCGCGTGCGGATTGACCGGCGCTTCGTAGTCCACGCCCTCGACCTCGAAGCCGAACAGGCGCAGGAAGTCGGACTTGTAGCCGGCGAAGTCCGTCAATGCGTTGATGTTGGCGGTCTCGACCTGGTTCCACAGTTCCTGCACGCGCGCCTGCACGGCGGGCGCCAGTTCCCAGTCGTCCACGCGCAGCCGGCCTTCCTCGTCCCGCAGCGGCGCGGGGCCGCAGATGCCATCGCGGTACAGGCGGTAGACCTGTTCGATGCAGCCCTCGTGCGTGCCTTCGGCCTTCATGACCTTGAACAGCAGCGACAGGTACAGCGGCATCATGGGGATGGCCGAGCTGGCCTGCGTGACCACGGCCTTGAGCACCGACACGCGGGCGTCGCCGCCGCGCGCCGCCAGCTTGGCGCGGATGTCCAGCACCTTGCGGTCCAGGTCCTTCTTGGCCGCGCCGATGGAGCCGTTCCAGTAGATGTCGTGGGTGATGCGCTCGCCCAGGTAGGTGAAGGCCGTGGTGGTGGCGCCCTCGGCCAGCACGCCGGCTTCGAGCAGCGCGTCGATCCACATCTGCCAGTCCTCGCCACCCATCACGGCGACGGTGGCGTCGATTTCGTCCTGCGTCGCCGGTTCCAGCGTGGATTCGCGCACGACCTCGCGGTCGGTATCCAGGCCGCGCAGCGTGACGGAGCGGCCCACGGGCTTGAGCACCGAGGTGTAGACCTTGCCGTCGCGCGGATGGCTGCGGCGCGGCGCGGCCAGGCTGTATACCACCTGGTCGACCTGGCCCAGGTCGGCGCGGATGGCCTCGATGACCTGGCGCTTGATCTCGTCGGAGAAGGCATCGCCGTTGATGCTGCGGGCGTACAGGCCCTCGGCCTGGGCGAACTGGTGGAAGGCGGCGCTGTTGTGCCAGCCAGGCGTGCCCGGCTTGGATGGCTCGGACGGGCGCTCGAAGAACACGCCCAGGGTCTGCGCGCCGCCCGCGAAGGCCGCGCTGATGCGCGCGGCCAGGCCGTAGCCGGTGGACGCGCCGATCACCAGCACGCGCTTGGGCGCGCCGGCGATGGGACCCTGCTTGCGCACGTAGTCGATCTGCTGGCGCACATTGGCCTCGCAGCCGGCGGGATGGGTGGTCACGCAGATGAAACCGCGCACGCGGGGCTTGATGACCAGGCGCACGCCGTCCTGGGCGGGCGCGTTATCGGGCGGGGATTGGACCATGCGGGGCCTCAAGTCTGGAATCCGGCGCGGGGCCGGCGGGTCGGAAGCGAAAATGCGACGGGCATTGTACGGGAGCCGGGCCCGGGGCGGCCAGTTGACGGGATGCCGGCGGCTTGCTAGTACGGGGCTAGCGGGCGGCGGCCCGGCCGCGCCGCCATTCCACCAGGCCGATGCCCATGCCGCTGGCGCAGATCACGGCGATGCCCAGCCAGGTCAGCGGGTCCGGGAAATGGCCCCAGACCAGCCAGCCCACGGTGGTGGCGCTGATGATCTGCAGGTAGATGAACGGCGCCAGCGTCGAGGCCGGCGCGCGCCGGTACGCGGCGATCTGGAACAGGTGGCCCAGGCCGCCTGTGATGCCGGTGGAGATCAGCAGGCTCCAGTCCAGCAGGGACAGCTCGCGCAGCACCGGCAGCGCGGGCGGCAGGATGAAGGGCAGGGCCAGGGTCAGGCAGGCGGTGCCGACGGCGCCGCTCCAGATCAGCGAGGTGAACGGGTCGTCGCCGGCCACGCGGCGGGTGGCGATGAACTGGGCGGCGAAGCAACAGGCGGTGAGCAGCCCGAACACGGTGCCGGTGGGATCCAGGCCGCCGCCGGGCCGGATCACGATGATGACGCCGACGAAGGCGATGCCGGCCGCCACGAAGCGCGACAGCCGAGCCGGCTCCTTCAGGATCCAGGGCGCAAGCGACAGCACCAGCAGCGGCGCCAGGAAGTTGATGGCGGTGGCCTCGGCCTGGGGGATGTAGCTCAGCGTGGTGAAGAACATGAGCGTGGCCAGGAACATCGAGGCGCCGCGCACCAGCTGCTCGCGCGGCCGCACGCTGCGCAGCACGCCCAGGCCGCGCGCCGGCAGCACCAGGGCCAGCACCAGCACCAGGTGCACGGCATAGCGGAACCAGGACAGCAGCAGCAACGGCACGCCTGCGTTCATGACCCACTTGCCGCTGGCGTCCAGACAGGACAGCGTCCACATGGACAGGACCAGCAGCAGCACGCCGATCAAAGGTCCGCGGGTGGCGGGCGCGGCGGGGCGCGGGCGACCGGTAGCGGCCGGGGTCATGGACAACTCCTGTGGGGGACGGTTGGGCGGCTGACATGATACGCTCATCGCGCCAGACGGATAGGGCCATGATCGAATTACGCAACGTCGAGACTTTTTTCTGGGTCGCCACCCTGGGCAGCTTCCGGGCCGCCGCGGACAAACTCAACACCACACAGCCCGCGGTATCGCAGCGCATCGCCTCGCTCGAGGCCGACCTGGGCGTGCGGCTGTTCGAGCGCGAGGCGCGCGGCGTCAAGCTCACCGGCAAGGGCCACGAACTGCTGTCGCATGCCGAACGCATGCTGCAGGTGCGCCGCGACATGTTCGAGGCCGCGCGCGAGCAGAACGTCATGTCCGGCACCGTGCGCATCGGCGTGGCCGAGACCATCGTGCAGACCTGGCTGCCCACGCTCATCGAACTGGTGCACACCGCCTATCCGGCGCTGGTGCTGGAGATCGAGGTCGACACCACGCACGTGCTGCGCCCGCATCTGCTGTCGCGGCAGATCGACCTGGCCTTCCTGATGGGGCCTGTGCTGGAGGCGCGGGTCGAGAACCTGCCGCTGTGCACCTATCCGCTGGCCTGGGTCGCCAATCCGCAGCTGGACCTGGGGCCGGAGCCGGTGACGCTGGAGCGCATCGCGCGGCTGCCCATCATCACCTATCCGTCCAACAGCGCGCCGTACCGCGTGGTGCGCGACATGCTCACGCGCGCCGGCGTGGCCGCGCCGCGTATGTACGGCAGCGCATCCATGTCCATGATGGTGCGCATGACCGAGGACTGCATCGGCACCAGCGTCATCGCGCCGGTGTTCCTGGGCAAGGAACTGGCGCGCGGCGAGCTGCGCATTCTGCGGGTCGAGGCCGATCCGCTGCCCGAGCTGAGTTTCACCGCGAGCTGGGTGCAGGGTCCGGACAGCCATGCGGTGCGCCTGATCGCGCAGATGGCGCAGAAAGTGGCCGCGCAGGCCACCGATGGAACGCTGGCGGGCTAATCAGACCGGGCCGGCGGCCCTAGGTGTTTTCCCGTGGACAGGCGCGGCCCAGGCGCGCCGCGCGGCCATCGCGCGATATTGCCGTTGGGCTGCAAAGCCGCGCCAGCACTGGGTTTGCGGGTAATAAGCCAGCTGTCGCGCGCCAGACCAAAGAAATATTTATACCTCGGCATCGCAACATACGATTGGACGCTGCGCGTCCCGGACGGTGCAATGCCGCCACATCGATAACGAGCGCCCGTAAAGGCGGCGCGGGGATAGCGGGGAAGGGCAGCGGACGGGTTCCGGGCGGCGGCGAAGCCAGGCTTCGCGCGCCGCGGCGGAACCGGACCGAGGCGGTTCCGGCGGCCCCGCATACAGCCACGGGGCCGGCGCTCGCGATTCGCGTTCCGCATTCGCGGCCGCGCGCAGCCAGGGCCAACGGGGACCCGCGCGCGGCAGACATTCCCGCAGCCAGGAGCTTGATCCATGAAGAAAACCCTCGTATGCGCCGCCATGGCGGCCGGCCTGCTGGCCGGCGCCGCCCACGCCCAGGACCTGCCCAAGACGCAGCTGAAGGTCGTCGGCGGCCTGTCGAACCTGACGGCCTACAACGATTACGAAAAGCCTTTCTGGACCAAGACCATTCCCGAGCTGTCCAAGGGCCAGGTAACGGCCGACATCAAGGGCTTCAATGAAATGGGCCTGAAGGGTCCGGAGCTGCTGCGCCTGATGTCGCAGGGCGTGATCGAGTTCGGCACCGCCACGCTGTCGTACTTCGCCAGCGACAACCCCATCAACGAAGCCATCGACCTGGCCGGCCTGGCGCCGGACGCGCAGACCGCGCGCGCCGTCACCAATGCCTTCGAGCCGGTCTATGCGCGCCTGTACGGCGAGGGCAACAACGTCAAGCTGCTGGGCATTTCCACCTATCCGGCCCAGGTGCTGTTCTGCAACGCCGAAATCAAGGGCCTGGCCGACCTGAAGGGCAAGAAGGTCCGCACCAGCAGCCGCACCACCGCCGAGTTCGTCGAGGCGCTGGGCGGCTCCAGCGTCACCATGGCCTTCGGCGAAGTGGTGCCGGCGCTGCAGAACAAGGTGGTGGATTGCGCCATCACCGGCTCGCTGTCCGGCTATTCGGCCAAGTGGTACGAAGTTTCCACGCACCTGTACGCGCTGCCGATCAACTGGAACCAGCAGATCCACGCCGTCAACCAGAAGGCCTGGGACAAGCTGGATCCAGCCGTGCGCAGCTTCCTGCAGGCCAATGTGAAGACGCTGGTCGACAACATCTGGGACGCCGCCGCGCGCCAGACCCAGGAAGGCTATGACTGCAATACCGGCGCCGCCGCCTGCCCGTATCCGGTCAAGGGCAAGATGGTGCTGGTGCAGCCGTCCGAGGCCGACCGCGCCCTGCTCAAGAAGGTCACGCAGGAAGCCGTGCTGCCCAAGTGGGCCGCGCGCTGCTCGGCCCAGTGCGTCAAGGACTTCAACGCCACCGTCGGCAAGACGCTGGGCGTGACCGCCAGCAAGTGATGTCCCGCTTGCGATGTCCCGCAAGTGACATCGCGCAAGTGACGTCGCGAATGACGTCGAGCACGTAACCGGGACCGCGCGTCGCCGGCCCTCGCGGGCGGGGCGGCGCCGGCTCCCGGCGTTTCCACCCCCGGCGCCCCGCGCCGGGCGACCCCCTCGCGGAGTCAAGACCGATGACCTCTACCGAACATTTCCGCCTGCTCGGCGGGCTGCTGCGCCGCGCCGAAAGCTGCTCGCGCGTGGCCGTCTGGGCGGGCGGGGCGCTGACCATCGCCAGCGTCCTGCTCATTTCCTTCGACGTGCTGGCCCGCAAGTTCCTGGGCTTCACGACCGGCGGCGCCGACGAACTGTCGAGCTACGCCTTCGCCATCAGCACGTCCTGGGCGCTGGCCTTCGCCACGCTGCAGCGCGCCAACGTGCGCGTGGACGTGCTCTACCAATTCCTGCCGGTGCGGCTGTCGGCCGTGCTGGACTGGCTGTCGCTGGTGGCGCTGGCCGTCTTCATGGTGTTCCTGACCTATTACGCCTATGACATGGTGCAGACCTCCTGGGCGCAGAAGTCCGCCGCCAACACGCCCCTGGCCACGCCGCTGTGGATTCCGCAGGGTCTGTGGCTGCTGGGCCTGGCCTGGATGTGCCTGACGGTGGCGCTGATGCTGGCGCGCGCTTCGGCCGCGCTGGTCACGGGCGACATCGAACTGGTCAAGCAGATCTGCGGCGTACGTTCGGCGCAGGAAGAGGCCGATGAGGAAGCCGCCGCCGGCGAGCGCATGGTCAAGGGAGAAACCGCATGATCGCCACCGCCCTGATTCTTCTGCTGGTGCTGATCGGCCTGTCCATTCCCGTGGGCGCCGCCCTGGGCGTGCTGGGCCTGACGCTGGACCCGCTGTTCTCCATGCTGCCGCTGTCGCGCGCCATCGGCGAACTGTCGTGGAGTTCGAACAATGAATTCCTGCTGGTGGCGATTCCGCTGTTCATCATGCTGGGCGAGGTGCTGCTGCGCGCCGGCTTCGCCGAGCGCATGTACGGGGCGATGAGCCTGTGGCTGTCGTGGCTGCCGGGCGGGCTGATGCACGCCAACATCGGCGCGTCCACGCTGTTCTCGGCCACGTCCGGCTCCAGCGTGGCGACCGCCGCCACGGTGGGCACGGTGGCCATTCCGCAGATCCGCAAGTACGGCTACAACGAGCCGCTGTTCCTGGGCAGTCTGGCCGCCGGCGGCACGCTCGGCATCCTGATCCCGCCGTCCATCAACCTGGTCATCTACGGCGTGCTGACCAACTCGTCCGTGCCCAAGCTGTACCTGGCCGGCATCATCCCGGGCTTCGCCATGGCGGCGCTGTTCATGCTGACGGTCGTGATCGCCTGCGTGGCCAAGCCGTCCTGGGGGGGCAAGAAGATCCACGCGACCTGGGGCCAGCGCATGGCCAGCCTGGTCCATCTGGCGCCGCCGCTGGGCATCTTCCTGCTGGTGGTGGGTTCGATCTACGCCGGCCTGGCCACGCCGACCGAGGCCGCCGCGCTGGGCGTGCTGGGCGCGCTGGTGCTGGCCGCCTGGTACCGGCGCCTGACCTGGAACATGTTGCGCGAGGCGGTGGAAGGCACCATGCGCTCCACGGCCATGATCATGCTGATCGTGATCGCCGCCAGCTTCCTGAACTTCGTCATGTCGGCCACCGGCCTGACCGACGCGTTGACCCAGTCCATCACCGGCCTGGGGCTGTCGCCGGGCTGGATGCTGCTGATCGTGATCGTGTTCTACCTGGTGCTGGGCTGCTTCATGGAGACGCTGTCCATGATGATCACGACGATTCCCATCGTCGCGCCCATCATGATCGGCCTGGGCTACGACCCGATCTGGCTGGGCATCGTCATCATCATCCTGGTCGAGGCCGCGCTGATCACGCCGCCCGTGGGCCTGAACCTGTTCGTGGTGCAGAGCCTGCGCAAGAGCGGTTCCATGGGCGCGGTCATCGTCGGCAGCCTGCCGTTCGTGCTGGCCATGGCCGTGATGCTGGCGCTGCTGGCATGGTGGCCGGACGTGGCGCTATGGCTGCCGCGCGCTTTCGGCTAGATACGCGCATTTCCCCTTGATTCCTCCCGGGCGGCGGCCCTGCCGCCCCGGGGTTCCCATCGCCCCGACGCGGGGCGGGCGCCCGCGCGGCGGGCCATCCCATTCATCATTCATTGGCAGGACAGACATGAAAGCCGTATTCCAGATCGAAGGTTCGAATCCCCGCCAGGTGGAAGTCGACTTCAACACCCTGATCGTCGCCGGCTGGGCCGGGCGCGACATGGCCGCCATCGAGCATCACATCGAGGAACTGGCGGCCATCGGCGTGCCGCGTCCCACCAGCGTGCCGCTGTACTACCGCATCGCCGACAACCAGCTGACCCAGGCCGACACGGTGCAGGCCGTGGGCGGCGACTCGTCCGGCGAGGTCGAGACCTTCGTGTTCGCCGTGGATGGCGAGATGTACGTCAGCATCGCCTCGGACCACACCGACCGCAAGCTGGAAACCTATAGCGTGGCGCTGTCCAAGCAGGTCTGCGTCAAGCCGGTGGCGCGCGCGGCCTGGCCGCTGGCCGACGTGGCCGGCCACTGGGACGAGCTGGTGATCCGCTCGTACATCGTCGAGAACGGCGAGCGCGTGCTGTACCAGGAAGGCCTGCTGGCCAGCCTGCGCACGCCCCAGGATTTGATCGCCGGCTACACCGGCGGCGCGGCGGTGCTGCCGGAAGGCGCCGGCATGACCTGCGGCACCGTGGGCGCCATCGGCGGCATTCGCCCTTCGGCCGACTTCAGCATGGAACTGTATGACCCGCGCCGTCAGCGCAGCCTGCGGCACCGGTATCATGTCGAGGAACTGCCGGTGGTGGCCTGAGGCCGGCCCGGATAGTCCCTGACACGTCTGTATTTCTCTCATGCCGCGCGGCGGCGCTTTGGATCGCTATGCCATTGACCTTGAATGAACTGACGACGGCCCTCGAAGAGGGCAGCACCACCTCCGTCCAGCTGACCGAACAGGCGCTGGCGCGCGCCACGGATCCGGCGGGCGAGGGCGCCCGCGCCTACACCCGGCTGTACGCCGAATCGGCGCTGGCCCAGGCGCGCGCCTCGGACACGCTGCGCGCGGCCGGGGTGGTCCGCTCGGCGGTGGAAGGCCTGCCCGTCAGCATCAAGGACCTGTTCGACGTCAAGGGAGAAACCACCATGGCCGGCTCGGTGGCGCGCGAAGGCGAGCCTGCCGCTGAGCACAACGCCGTGGTGGTGGACCGGCTGATCGCCGCCGGCGCGGTCATCGTCGGCCGCACCAACATGACCGAGTTCGCGTACTCGGGCCTGGGCATCAATCCGCACTACGGTACGCCGCTCAACCCCTGGGACCGCGCCACCGGCCGCATTCCGGGCGGTTCCTCTTCGGGCGCGGCGGTATCGGTGGCCGACGGCATGGCCGCCGCCGCCATTGGCTCGGACACCGGCGGCTCGGTGCGGATCCCGGCGGCGCTGTGCGGGCTGACGGGTTTCAAGCCCAGCGCCTGGCGCGTGTCCATGGCCGGCGTGCTGCCGCTGTCGGCCAACCTGGATTCCATCGGCCCCATCGCCGCCAGCGTGCGCTGCTGCGCCGAGCTGGACGCCATCCTGTCGGGCGACAACGAGCCGGCGCCCGCGCCGCTGCCGCTGCGCGGCCTGCGGCTGGCGGTGCCGGTCACGCTGGCGCTGGACGCCATGGACAAGCACGTGGCCGACACCTTCGCGCGCACATTGGCCCGGCTGGCCGAGGCCGGCGCGCTGATCGACGAGATCGAGGTGCCGGAATTCGCGGAACTGGGCGCCATCAATTCGAAGGGCGGCTTCACCGCGGCCGAGGCCTGGGCCTGGCACCGCGACCTGATCGCCCGCGCCGGCAAGCGCTATGACCCGCGCGTGGTGTCCCGCATCCTGCGCGGCAAGGACATGAGCGCCGCCGACTACCTGGACCTGCTCGACGCCCGCGAAGCCTGGGTGGCGGGCGTGGACCAGCGCATCGCCGGCTATGACGCGCTGATCCTGCCGACCACGCCCATCGTCGCGCCCGCGGTGGCCGACCTGGCTTCATCGGACGAAGCCTATTACGCGGCCAACGGCCTGATCCTACGCAATCCCACGCTGATCAACTTCCTGGATGGCTGCGCCCTGTCGCTGCCGTGCCAGGCGCCCGGCACGGCGCCGGTGGGCCTGATGATCGCCGGCGGCAACGGCGCCGACCGCCGCATCCTGGGCATCGGCCTGTCGGTCGAGGATCTGCTGGCCGTTCGCTGATCGCGAATCACGGCGCGGGCCTTGGGCGCGCGCCGTGCCGGCGCTAAGATGGCGGCTGTACCAGCCAGGGTCCGGACCCGATGATCGACCTGCGCAACATCGAGACGTTTTTCTGGGTGGCCACGCTGGGCGGCTTTCGCGCCGCCGCGGAAAAGCTCAGCGCCACCCAGCCCGCGATTTCCCAACGCATCGCCTCGCTCGAATCGGACCTGGGCGTGCGCCTGTTCGACCGCGACGTGCGTGGCATCAAGCTCACAGCCAAGGGGCGTGAACTGCTGTCCCACGCCGAGCGCATGCTGCAGATGCGGCGCGACATGCAGGAGGCCGCGCGCGCCAAGAGCGTGATGAGCGGCATGCTCAGGCTGGGCGTGTCCGAAACCATCGTCCATACCTGGTTGCCCAGGCTCATGGAGCACCTGCACGACGCCTATCCCGGGCTGATGGTGGAGATCCAGGTCGACACGACCACGGTGCTCAAGGCGCAGCTGGCCTCGCGCCAGATCGACCTGGCCTTCCTGCTCGGACCGATGGAAGAGCCGAGGGTCGAGAATCTGTACCTGTGCAATTACCCGCTCAGCTGGGTGGCCAGCCCCAAGCTCAAGGTCGGCCGCCAGCCGATCTCGCTCAGGCGGCTGGCCGAATGGCCCGTCATCACCTATCCCTCCACCACCGATCCGCACCGCGCGGCGCGGCAGATGCTGTTGCAGGCCGGTGTGGAGTCGCCTCGCATGTACGGCAGCTCGGCGCTCAGCGTGATCGTGCGCATGGCGCTGGACGGCATCGGCACGGCGCTGATCGCGCCGGTGATCCTGCGCCGCGAGCTGGCGCAGGGCGAGTTGCGGATCCTGGACGTGAAGGACGGCGAGGTGCCGCCGCTGCACTACACCGCCTGCTGGATGCAGGGGCCGGACAGCCAGGTGCCGCGCACCGTGGCCGAGGCGGCGCAGCAGATTGCGCGCGAGGAAGCGCAGCGCCATCCGGCATAACCCTGATAAGGATTTCTGATCGGGGTCTATCGCAACATGTGATTAGACGGACGCGGCGAGTTCCGGTGCAATGCTCCCCATACCAAACAAGCTTCAAGGGGATCAACATGAATGCAATCACCGTGGCGCGCGACAGTGTCGCGCTGGCCCGCCAGGCGCGGCTCGACGCCCGCAGCGGCCGGTTCACCGGCCCCACCGCCAACCTGGCGCCCGGCCATGTGCAGGCCAACCTGGCGATCCTGCCGCGCGCGCTGGCGGCCGACTTCCTGCATTTCTGCCAGCGCAATCCCAAGCCTTGTCCCTTGCTGGCCATGTCCGAGCCGGGTGATCCCTCGCTGCCGGAACTCGGGCAGGACATCGACATCCGCAGCGACATCCCGCGCTATCGCGTCTGGAAGCATGGCGAGCTGGTGGCCGAGCCCACCGACGTGCACGACTGGTGGCGCGACGACCTGGTGTCCTTCCTGATCGGCTGCTCGTTCTCGTTCGAGGAAGCCATGCTGGACAACGGCCTGCCTGTGCGTCACATCCAGCAGGGCTGCAACGTGCCCATGTACCGGACCAACGTGCCGACGCAGCGCGCCGGCGTGTTCGGCGGTCCCCTGGTCGTGTCCATGCGCCCCCTGAAGGCGGCGGACGCGATACGCGCCATCCAGGTCACTTCGCGTTTTCCCTCGGTGCATGGCGCGCCGGTGCATCTGGGTGATCCGTCCCTGATCGGTATCGCAGATATAGCCAAGCCCGACTACGGCGACGCGGTCGAGATCCTGCCGGGCGAGATTCCCGTGTTCTGGGCCTGCGGCGTCACGCCGCAGTCGGTGGTGGCTGCGGTCAAGCCGGAATTCTGCATCACCCACGCGCCGGGCCACATGCTGGTCACGGATCTGGTCAACAGCCAGATGGCGATACTTTGATATCTGAGCATAAGCCCCGCTAGCCAGCGGCGGCCTTAAGCGCTATTTTTGTTCTGCCTTCATAACGATCCATCAAAGGACAAGGGGAAAAGGCGACAACGAACGAGTGCCGGCATCTTCCGCGATCGCGGAGGAGGGCGTCTTGCCGCCGGACGAAACGTAACCAGGCGGGGCGTCCAGCCCCGTGCATGTTCAGCCATCAGGCTTATTCCGGGAGTTCAGTAATGAAGATGAAGCTCATTGCGGGTGTGGTCGCAAGTCTGGCCCTGTTGTCCGCCGTGCCGGCCTCGGCGCAGCAGAAGACCGTGCGCATCGGCGCGATCTATCCGCTGTCCGGCGCGCTGGCGTCCACCGGCGCCGAGATCAAGGCCGCGGTCGAGCTGGCCGTGGAGATCGTCAATAATCCGCATCCCGAACTGGAAGGCATCCCGCTGGCTGCCGGCAGCGGCTTGCCGGCACTGGGCGGGGCCAAGATCGAAGTGGTGTTCGGCGACTCCCAGGGCAAGCCGGAAGTCGGGCTGGCCGACGCCCAGCGCCTGATCGATCAGGAAAAGGTGGTGGCCCTGACCGGCGCCTACCAATCCGCCGTGACCAAGACCGCCAGCCGCATCGCCGAGCAGCGCGGCATTCCCTACCTGAACGGCGAGTCCAGCAGCCCGGACCTGACCGAGCGCGGCTACAAGTGGTTCTTCCGCACCTCGCCCAACGATGACACCTTCATCGAGAACATGATGCAGTTCCTGGACGGCGTGAAGGCCGTCCCGACCACCAAGATCGCCGTGGTGTACGAAAACACGGACTTCGGCGTGAATACCTACAAGGCGGTCGAGAAGTTCGCCAAGCAATACAAGCGCGAGGTCGTGGCCAATATCGCCTACAGCGCCGGTTCGGCCTCGGTCACGGCCGAGGTGCAGAAACTGTCGGCGGCCAAGCCCGACGTGGCGATCTTCGCCAGCTACACGTCCGACGCCATGCTGTTCGTGCGCACCATGCGCGAGAGCAAGTACGCGCCGCCGGTGCTGCTGGCCAACGACGCCGGCTTCATCGATTCACGCTTCGTGCAGGAAGTCGGGCCGCAGGTGCAGGGCGTGCTGTCGCGCGATGTCTGGGGCAACGACGTGGCCGCGGCCAAGGCGGGGCTCAAGAAGATCAACGACATGTACAAGGCCAAGACGGGCAAGGACCTGAACGGCAACAATGCGCGTTCCATGCAGGGCGTGCTGGTGCTGGCCGACGCCATCAACCGGGCCGGTTCCACCGATCCCGAGGCGATCCGCAAGGCGCTGGCCGCGACCGACCTGGGCGAATCGCAGGTGGCCATGCCCTGGGATGGCGTGAAGTTCGACGCCAAGGGGCAGAACACCAAGGGCGCCGGCCTGATCCTGGAACTGAAGGGCGCCGGCTACCAGACCGTGTGGCCGGAGAAGTACCGCTCGGACAAGAGCCTGCCCACGCTGCCGTTCAGCTGGAAATAAGCCGCATCACTTGCAAGCAGCGGCGGGCCGTCGCGCCCGCCGCAGGAGTCCCTCATGTTCGAAGCTCTCTCGGCAGGCCTGTTCAACGGCCTGATCTATGCCGCGGTGGCGGTGGGGCTGGCGCTGATCTGGGGCATCACCGACGTCATCAATTTCGCCCACGGCGAGTTCCTGATGCTCGGCATGTATGCCGCCTATTGGCTGTTCACCCTCGGTCATATCGATCCCACGATGTCCGCGCCGCTGGTCGCCATCGCGCTGGCCTTCGTCGGCTTCATGACCTACGCGCTCATCATCCGGCGGCTGCAGAAGGGGCCGGCCATGGCCATCATCCTGGCCACCTTCGGCCTGGGCCTGGTGCTGCGCCAGCTGGCCTTCATCGCCTTCAGCCCTGACTATCGCAGCCTGCCCGACACGCTGGTGTCCGGCAGCGTGTCGCTGGCCGGCGTCTCGCTGGGCCGTCCGCAGGTCGTCACCGGTCTGGTGGCGCTGCTGCTGGTGGCGGTGCTGTTCGTCCTGGTCTATCGCACGCGCTGGGGACACGCCCTGCAGGCGGTGGCGGAAGACCGCCAGGTGGCGGCGATGGTGGGCATATCGCCCGACCGCGTCAATGCCCAGGTCTGGATGCTGGGCAGCGCCGCGGTCGGCGTGGCGGGCGCGCTGCTGACCACGTTCTTCTACGTGTTTCCCTCGGTGGGCACGGTGTTCGGCCTGCTGGCCTTCGTGGCCGTGTGCATGGGCGGGTTCGGCTCCCTGCCGGGCGCGTTCATCGCCGGCATCCTGATCGGGATCATCGAGGCCATGACGGGCTACTTCGTCGCGCCGGCGCTGAAGACGGTGAGCGTGTTCATCCTGTTCATCCTGGTTCTCTGGTATCGGCCCAAGGGCCTGTTCGGACGGTGGTGAGATGGCGATGAACAAACCTGCTGATATTTCCACCTCGCCGAAATGGCCCTTGGCGGTGGCCGCGCTGCTGGCGCTTGGCCTGGCCCTGGTGCCCGCCGTGGTCACCGATTCCTTCACGCTGCAGGTGCTGCTGCTGGCGATCATGTTCGGCGCGCTGGGCGCGTGCTGGAACCTGGTCGGCGGCTTCCTGGGGCGGATCTCCTTCGGCCATGCCGTGTTCGTGGGCGTGGGCGGCTATACCACCTTGCTGCTGCTGCATCACCTGAAGCTCACGCCGTTGCTGGGCATCCCGCTGGGCGGGCTGATCAGCGCGGGCCTGGCCTGGCTGGTGGGCGGGCCGACGCTGCGCCTGTCGGGCCACTACTTCGCCATGGCCACCATCGCGCTGCTCCAGATCGGTCTGCTGCTGATGATCAACTGGGACTGGGCGGGCGGCGCCGTGGGGCTGGAGGCCCCGATCGGCGACGCGGCCTGGATGCTGCTGTTCCGCAGCAAGGTGCCGTACTACTGGATCGCCGTGGGCCTGGCGTTCCTGACGTTCTGCGCCACGTACTTCCTGGTGCATTCGAAGACCGGCTTCTACTGGCGCGCCATCAACGGCGACGAGGCCGCCGCGCGCAGCCTGGGCGTGGCCGCCGACCGCTATAAGATGCTGGCCTTCGTGCTGTCGGCCGGTATGACGGGCGTCTGGGGCGGATTCTTCGCCATGTACGTGGGCTTCATCGATCCGGAGTCCATGTTCAGCCTGACCATGTCGGTGCAGGTGGTGCTGGTGACGATCCTGGGCGGCGTGGGCACGCTGCTGGGTCCGTGGCTGGGGGCGGCCGTGCTGCTGCCCCTGTCGGAAGGCACGCGGGTGCTGTGGGGCAGCTCGGGCTTGGGCCTGGACCTGCTGATTTTCGGGCTGGCCATTCTGCTGGTCACCATGTTCCTGCCCGGTGGCCTGATTACCTTGAGGAAGCGCCATGGCTCTGCTGGACGTTGAGAATCTGACCAAGCGCTTCGGCGGCCTGGTGGCCAACAAGGACATCTCGCTGTCGGTGCAGGCCGGCGAGATCGTCGCCATCATCGGGCCGAACGGCGCGGGCAAGAGCACCCTGTTCAATGGCCTGGTCGGCCACCACCAGCCCACCTCGGGCTCGGTGGTGTTCGACGGCCAGTCCATGGTCGGCAAGCGCCCCGAGCAGGTGGCGGCGATGGGGCTGGTGCGGACCTATCAGATCCCGCGCAGCTTCGGCCAGATGACGGTGCTGGAGAACGCCATGGTGGGCGCCTTGCTGCGTCATCCCCGGCTGCCGGACGCGCGCCGCGAATCCATGAAGGTGCTGGAGCTGGTGGGGCTGGCGGACCGCGCCGGCGTCAGGGCCGCCGAGCTGAACGTGGCCGGCCAGAAGCGCGTGGAGCTGGCGCGGGCGCTGGCCACCGAGCCTCGCATGCTGTTGCTGGACGAGGTCGCCGGCGGCCTGAATCCGGCCGAGGCCATCGCGCTGGCCGAGATCCTGCGCGGCATCCACGCGGCGGGGGTTACGCTGATCATCGTCGAACACGTGCTGGAAGTGGTGATGCGGCTGGCGCAGCGCGTGCTGGTGCTGAATTTCGGACAGATGATCGCCGAGGGCGCGCCGCAGGACATCGTGCGCGACCCGGCCGTCATCGAAGCCTACCTGGGGAGGAAGCACCGTGCATGAGGCGATGCTGAAGATCGAGAACCTGAGCGTGTCCTATGGCGGCGTGCAGGCGGTGCGGGAGATTTCCCTGGAAGTGCGTCCCGGCGAGATCGCCGCGCTACTCGGCGCCAACGGCGCCGGCAAGTCCAGCACGCTGCTGGCCACCGTGGGCTCGGTCAAGCCCAAGGCCGGCCGCGTCATCTTCGAGGGACGGGACATCACGGGCACGCCGCCCGACCGGCTGGTGACGCAGGGGATCGCCATGATCCCCGAGGGCGCGCGCGTGTTCGCGCGCCAGCCGGTGGAGCAGAACCTGCGGCTGGGCGCCTACACGGTGCGCGACGAGCGGGTCTATCGCGAGCGGCTGGAGCAGGTCTATGGCCTGTTTCCGCGTCTGAAGGAACGGCGCGAGCAGCTGGCGGGCACCATGTCGGGCGGCGAGCGCCAGATGCTGGCCATCGGCCGCGCGCTGATGAGCGGCCCCAGGCTGTTGCTGATCGACGAGCCCAGCCTGGGCCTGTCGCCGCTGCTGGTCGAGCAGGTGTTCGACGCGCTGGCCGCGCTCAATCGCGACCATGGCCTGTCGGTGCTGCTGGTCGAGCAGAATATGACGCAGGCGCTGGAGGTGGCGGCGCGCGCCTATGTGATGCAGAGCGGGCGGGTGGCGCTGTCCGGTTCGGCGGCGGAGCTGGCGGCGTCGGACGAGGTGCGCAAGGCGTATCTGGGGATGTGAAGGCGAGGGCGGCGTGAGCCGCTTTCCGGTCCGGCCACCCGCTCATCGGGCGGGTGGCGGGATGGCGTCAGGGCAAAGAAAA
>NZ_JBICCO010000065.1:0-40291 GCF_043119405.1 Achromobacter sp. 413638 | reverse complement strand
TTGGTGGAGCCGGGGGGAATTGAACTGCCGGCAGGCCTGTTTTCTTGGGGGGAATATGTCCCAAGAATCAGCCGCTTACGGTGCCGGTTTTGCCGGCCGCCTGGTCTGCGTGTGAAACCGGTGTGAATGCGCCGGCGCGCTGGAAGTTCTTCGGGATGAACTTGCCGTAGATCTTGAACACCATCTCGACGTCGGTGTGGCCGAGCTGGTCCGCAATGTACCAGGGATTCGCGCCGGCCGTCAGCCGCGTGCTGGCATAGGTATGCCGCATCTGGTACGGGTTGCGATAACGCACGCCGGCGCGCTTGCAAAGGGGCTGCCAGAGGGACTTTCGGATCTGCGCGTCCGACGCCCACGGCTCGTTCTTGCGCGGGTCGTGCCAGATCCGGCCGCCGGCCAGGAAGGTGAATGCTTTCTGGGCTTTGAGCGCCGCCAGCGCCAGGGGCGACAGATCCACATCGCGTATCCCCGCCTGGGTCTTCGGCGCCTTGCGCACCTGGGCGGCCTTGCCCTCGACCATGCCCGTCACGATGTTGTCGTCGATGCGCACGCGTCCATGCACCCAGTCCACGCTTGCCCATTCCACAGCCTGAATTTCCCCCGGGCGTAAACCAGCTTCGAACCAGAACTGGATCAGCGGCAGTTCGTCAGCGCGGGCCGCCTGGCACAGCGCGGCGACCTCGTCCATATCGAACGGGTCGACCTCGTAGTTGCTCTTGGTGGCCGTCTGCTTGATCAGCTTGCCCAGGGCGATTCGGTCCAGCGGGTTGCTGTCCAGCAGCTCATCGTTAACGGCATCATCCAGGACCGACCGGAGCGGCGTGAGACGGTTGCGCACCGTCTTGCCGGTGACTCCCATGCCCGCGATCCAGGCACGCAGGTCGGCCGGCGCCAGTTCGTTGACGGGTGTATCGCCCCAGCGCGGCCGGAGGTAATGCCTGATCGCCTTGGCATAGCCCAGGAGCGTGGACGCGGAAATGCTGCCGTTGGCTGCCTGCTTTTCATACAGCGCCAGCTGCGCGTCCAGAAGCGTGCCCAGCAGCAGCTTGGCGCCCGGAATCGCGGCCGGGCTCGGCTCCAGCCTGGCGGCGGCCGGGGATTCTGGGAAGTAGGCGCGATAGCTGAAGATGCCATCCGCGATCTTGCGGCGGATCTCGGCCCGCAGGCCGGCCGCATATTCCAGGTAGGACTTCGTGACCTTGGCCGCCGGCAACAGCTCGCGGCACTGCTCGCCGCGGTAGCTGAAGGCGATCTGCAGGCGCGGGCCGTCCTTCAGCTCCCGGATGGTCACGCCGCGCGGCGGCTTTGGCTCTGATCCTGCTCGACCCATTTGTCGACTTCCTCGGTGTTGATCCAGATGCAGCCGTCGGCCGCCTTCTTGTAGTGGACGCCGTCGGTCCAGATCCTTCGGCGATTTTTAGCATAGATGGCGTCAGGGGTATCCCCGGACAGCTCACAGTACTTGGCGAGTTTGACCCATTTCATGGTGTCAGCTCCTTCGGTGGCGCGGCCCGCTGGATGCGCCGCAGGATTTCAGGGGGGAGGGGCTGCAAGCGTGCCCAATAGGCGACGCCTTGGAGCGTGCCGCGGCAATGGTTGGCGCCACGAGTGAACCATCGATCGCCCTCGCGGCGCGCCACCTCGACCTTGAACCGCTTGATGTCGGCGTGCTCGGTCCAGAATGGCAAGTCATGGTTGACCAGCACGACGTTCTCTTTCCCGTAGCGCCGAACGACCTCGACCGCCACCAGTGCCGACGAGTGGCCACCGCTGTGGCAAACGACGTGCTTGCCCATGCTCACCTCCCACCCTCGTGGCGGGGGCTGGCAAGCGCGTGTGCCACGTGGCGGGCGTATGTGCTTACCGCCCGCCAGTACGCGGCCATGGGAGCCTTGCGGCGAGCCCAGGCCGTTTCCGCTTCTGTGTTGGCCTGGTCGCGCAATTCGCGCATGACGGCCTCGATGCGTTCGCGGTCGGCCTTCGGGAGTTTCTGGAGAGCTTGACCGGCGGGGAGGCGCAGTAGAGGGTTGATGTATCCCATGCTCACCTCCCCGCGCCCTGTTCTGCCGACGGCGCGACAAGCTGCGCGCGCCACTCTTTGATCTTCGCCTCGCAGATCTGCGCATGGCGGACGTACTCAGCCACCCGTCCCTGGGCATCGAGCATTGCCAGCGGATCCTTGCTTCCGATCGGTCGCGCTTTCAGATCCTTAATGAGTATTCGCTTCGCGGCCGCAAGATCGCGGGAGTGGCGCGCCTCGTAACGCAAGCGTGCGATTTCGTCTTTGATCGCCTGAGACATCATTCGCTCCCTTCGCCCTGCTGGGCGGCATTCAACGGGATGCGGATGACTCCCTCGATCTGCACAGGGCCGTCCTGGCTGTACACGGCGGCATAGTGCTGGATCTCTTGCAGGGCCTGCGCCCTTGGGCCACTGGCCGACGCCACCACCATGTCGTCTTGCCACAGGTCGAAATGTGCTTCCCGTGCATCGCCAACTGCGGCAACGACTGCGCGAGCAGCGCAGAGCAACGCGGAGCTGGGTTGGCCGATGTCGCCCAGGGCGGCGTCTTGAACGTCATCCAGCACATTCTCAATATGCGAAACCAGCGAATCCTTGCCGCATACGCAGCTGTTGCCCAGGCAGTGGTCTGGGTCCAGATAGCAGTTGTCGCCGTGCGGAGTTTTCGATATCCAGCTGAGCGCATGTTCCAGCGCGCTCAAAACACCGCCCTGCGCGCCAGCGTCTTGCTCGACTGCGCCCTGGATCGCGGCGTTGTGCCGCGCGCTGTCTTGGCCGGCTTCCATGCCGGCAAACCACGCGTCGCGCTCGCCGGCGGTGTTGCCCGTGGCGTCTTGCTCAGCGCTGGGAGCTGCGGGGAGGGGCATCCAGTGCGTTGCGGTCAGAGCCGTCCAGGCATCCCACCCGTCACAGTCGTAATCCACACGTCCCCAAGTTTCGAATGCTTCGCTGTCAGGATTGAAACGACAGCGCGGCTCCCACAAGCCTATATTCAACCAGGCCTGAAACTCCGTGCCGTCCTTCGGCGCGCTCTCGATAGGCCGCCAGCCGGCGGGTATGTGGGTCATGTCAAGCTCCAGTGGCGCGCGCGGCGCCGAGTTCGTTCTTGATGAGGGTCTGGCGGATCAGGTCTTCGGCGTCGTCGCGGTCGAGCGCAGCACCTACGCGGCGAAGCACTGGGAACAGTGCGCGCAGGCGGTCGACCAGGGGCTGGTCAACCGGCATGCCGCTTTCCAGCCTGGCGGCCAGCTGGCGCAGCGCTGAGACATTCAGGGGTTTGCTGTGCCGGGTGGCCCACATTTCGAAGAAGTCGGCCATGCCCGCAACGGCGCCGACCGCTGGATACCAGACGCCGTCCGCGTGGTTGGGGAAGATGGCTTCGCCCTGGGCAGTGTCGACGGTGCCCAGACGCTCAATCTGGTCGATCAGCGTCTCCAGCGGCTCCAGCGTGTATTGCGCCTTCACCAGCATGGGGATGTGTTCAGGGCGAGGCCGGCGCGTGGCGCGCACGCGGGCCTGCTGCTTTTCCATCATGCGGCGCTGTTGGCGGTTCATGGCGGGGATCATCGTGGTTCTCAGAATTGGGGCGGCCGGGCACCGGCGGCGGTAGGGGGAGGGGGAGGGAGTCCCGCCGCCGGGCCGGCCATAGTCGTTATGCGGTTTCCGCCTCGGGCGCCAGCTCCAGAGAGCCCTGCTTTTCCTGGGCCGGCGTGATGGTGATCGTGATCTGGTTGCCCAGCACCTCGTAGAGCTTCTTGACCTGCTCGCCGCTCGGGTGGCACTTCACGCGGAAGGTGATGATCACGCTGCCGCCTTCCATGATTTCAGCGGCGAACCCGTCAACGTCGGCGGGGTCCAGTTCGATATCGGAAGCGCCGCCCAGGCCGAAGCCGATCAACACCTTGGCGCCTACCAGCTCGTGCTTGAGGCGGAGCTTTTCGATCAGGTCGCCAAAGCGGCGCACAGTCAGTGCCTCGCCAACGGGCATCTCGGCCTGGTCCGGGGATTCCTCTTGCTTGTAGAGAAACGAGCGCAGCACCGGATGGAATTCGGACAGCACGCCGTTGCCATCGGTGAAGCTGATCTTCAGGTCAGCGGCGCCCGCCGGCTCTTCGCCGTGGCGCTCGGTGCGCACGTTGATGTGCGCCAGGGTTGCGGTTTGCTCGGTGATCGAGAACATGCGGGATTGCTCCGTAGGTTGTGCTGCTGGGAAGGGTTAGGCGGCCAGGCGCTTGAGCTGGGCCACCAGCTCGTCGCGTTCGGCCAGAAATTGCAGGACGGCGCGCTCGTGGTCGGCCAGCTCTGCGGCGGTGGGGGTGTAGCGGCAGACGAAAAGCTGCAGGTCTTCCGGGAAGCGTGGGTCGAACGACACGAAATCGGCAAACTCGGCGCCGGTCACCCAGATGTTGTGAAGGCACTGCGGGCGGTACTGGTCCGGCACGACCTGACCCTGCAGATACTTGATGTGGTTCGTGCTCTTGGGCGCTTTGATTTCCAAGACGCCGGTTCGGCCGTCCTCTTCGAAGAACCCGTCGACACTGCATCCAACGTCAACGTCCGGCAGGTACATGAAGCCGGATTCCAGGGCGATGTTCCCCGAGACCTGCTCGTAGGCCATGCGTGCAAGCGGTTCGTTGTCGATACCGTGCTGCATTTCCTTGGTCACAAAGACGTCGGCTGCCGGCTCGCCAGTGAGCTTTTCGACCGCCAATTCCATCAAGTAGTCGCCGCGCTTCGTAGACCAGCCCTTCGCAGTGGTCGCCAGCATGTCGGCCACTCTGGAACCGGTAACGCGCCCACACCGGGACAGCTTCCAGGCGTCCGTTCCCTGCTCATGCGGGGACAAAATGTATCGGGTCATATCGTGCTCCCAGGATGCAGGCGGTGCTTCGCCTCCAGATACGCGGTCTGTGCAGCCTCGATGGTGTCGAACAGGCCAAGATAGGTGTCGCGCTGGTTGACGCTGATTCTCGACATGAACCTGCCTCCGGCATGTCGGTAGACGCCCAGCACTCCCGTGCTTTTGTTGTGGGACGCGGGCCGGCGCTGGTTCTGAAGGTTGACCGACCGGCTAACGTCTCGCAGATTGCAGATCCGGTTGTCGCTGCGGATGCCGTTGATGTGGTCGACGTCGTGTTCCGGCCATGAGCCATGCACGTACAGCCACGCGAGCCGATGGGCACCATGTTTTTTGCCCGCGAACTGGAAGTGCAGGTAGCCGTTGCCCTTGCGATGGCCGGCAACCTTGCCGGTTGACCGGCGTATGAAAACGCCAGTGGTGGGGTCGTAGGCGAATTTCTCGCGCAGTTCGTCTGCGGGGTTCATTCCTGGTTTCCTCCTTGGTCATCGCGGCCGAAGCCGTCGTCGGACGGGTCGCGGGGCGGCTCGTCGATGGTCTTGCCGTCGTCCGGCGGCGTTTCGGTAGGCACGGCTTCACCGCGCAGCACGGCGCCGCGGGCGGCCACGGCCGACTTGAAAGAGTTGTAGATGGCCATGTCCTTGGTGGCGCGCACTTCGCCCAAACCGTCCTTCCACACCTTCTCCAGCGCGGCGGCGTTCGGCGCGGCTTCCACCAGCTTGCGCAGGCGCGGCAGCAGATCGGGGTCGACCGGCGCGCTGGTGGTGGCCAAGCCTTCGCCGCCGTCCGTGTTCAGGTGGTGGATTGCCTCAGACAGGCGGTCGTTCTTGGGCCAGTACTTGTATGCGCGTTTGACGACCGTCTTCTTGGCCATCTCGCCGTAGTCCGTTTTCCAGGGCGACGACTTGCCGGACTTCACCGACTGCGATCGGTTCATGATCCCGTCGATGTCGTCCTTGCTCATCGGCGTGGTCAAGTAGTCGCCGTCTGCCGTCTTGACCACGACATAGGCGCCGACGATTTCGCCGCGGTCCTTGCTGAACGGGTTGAAGACGTGCGTGGGCGGTGCGTCGAAGCCGTTGAGCGCGAAGTTGTCAGCCTCGCGCACCAGCTCGGCCTGCGCCCAGCGGATGGATCCGGTAGCCACGGCCAGGTCGATCAGCCCCATGTAGCTGATGTCCAAGCAGATCCGACCGTCACGCGGCACCAGATAAGCCTGGCGCTTCGCCGGATTCAGGCTGATGCCGATGGCGGCCACGTTGGTGACGGCATTGATCACAGACTGGCGGTTGCCGGTGGCGATCTTCAGCGCGAAGTCGTTGTTTTGCAGGACCTGGATCGCGAACCCGGCTTCCTTCTCGAAATTGATCGACGGGTCGGTCAGCACGGCGGCGAACGTGCCGCGGCTGTCGTAGATGTCCTGGGTGATGACTGCGAGGTTGTTCATGCTTCCACCTTCGCCGGCGCGGTCAGCTTCGACACGATCACGTCGCCGATCAGGCCGTCCAGGCGCCCGCGCAGGTCGTCGCCGTCCATTTCCGCGATGATCGCCAGGACACGCTCGGCGATGGCCGGCTTCGCCGCTTCGATGGCCTCTTGCAGGTACGTCCAGCCCTTGCAGGCCTCGTTGTCCCATGCGTTGGGACGGTTGAAGACGGTGAAGGAAGACAGTTCCCGGATGACCTTCAGGGCATTGGCGCGCACGGTGTCGACCATGCCGCCGTCGAAGGCGTCGTCGACTTCCTTGCGCACCAGGTCATACGCGGCATTGCTCAGGATGCGTTCGAAGTCGGTATCCGAGCGGTGCGCGCAGGCTGCGCGGAACTCTTCGCGGGCGATCTGGCGCTTTTCTTCGTCGCTCAGGTATTCGTCGATGTTGATGGTGATGTCGGTCATGTTCATTCCTTGGCGGCCACAGCGGTCTTGCCGCAGCCTTCGCAGGTGGGGTAGGGGGTGGACTGGCTGTCCAGCGTCGGGCCCAGCACGCCGGTCAGTGCGGCAAGCATCAGCACGCCGCCGGCGATGCCCACGGCGTAGCCAGCGATGTCAAGGTCGCGGCCGGTGCGGCGCGCGCGGCGCCAGTTCACGCGCAGGCGGCGGATCATTGCTGCTCTCCCTTGGCCTTGGCGATGGCGTTGATCAGCAACTGCGCCGCCTCGACACGGGCCGGGGTCGACGGCAATTCGGCGATGCAGTTCCAGGCGGCCTCGGCACCGGCAAGCAGGTCGGGCGCGGCGGCGATCAGCGGCTGATTGCAAATTGCGATGGACTCCGCGATCAGATGGCCGCCGTAGGCTTCGATGTGGTCGTTGTCCAGGCCGGCATTGACCGGGACATCGGCCACGACAGCACCATGGCATTTGCCGATGCGCCACGGGCCCGGGGTATGGGTCGTCGTCATGCATTTCTCCGGTGCAGGGCCATCGCGGCGTCGCCGATCAGGCCAATCAGGTACGCCGCGGCCAGGCCGCCGGCGATGAATTGAAGGAGGGCGGTCATTTGCGGCGCGCCGGCAGTTCGAACGACACATCAAGCTGGCGCTCGGGATCCTCGATGGCGTCGGCCAGGTTCTCCACGTAGTGCGCGCTGGCGCCGTCCATGAAATTGCTGAACAACTGGCCGATGCGGCCGAACGTGTCGCTGTGGGCATAGGCCTTGGCCACCGCATCGAATGCCTCGACCAGGGCCTTGTTGCCGATGCTGTCTTCGTAGATGGCGTGCGCCACCGGCTGGCGGTTCGGCTCGGCCACGGCATAGCGCACGACCTCGTGCAGCCCGTCGCGCAGCGCGGCGCGCACGTCGCCGGCCAGGTCCATGCGCAGTTCCTGCGCGGGCGTGATCTTGGGTTGGGGATTGGCACTCATCGCTGATCTCCATGGTTCGGGTGGAAGCCGAGGCGTTGTTGGGCGGCTTTTCTCGCCGCGGCCGCAGCTTCTGGGGTGTCGAAGAAACCCACGTGTGTGCGCTGAGCGCCGCCGATGTAGGCCTTCCAACGCTTCGTAGTCTTGTCCCAGAGAACACCGTTGAAGCCACTGGTATTGCTGGATTTCAGGCGCTGATTGCGTTGGTTCTCCTGGTGAGAAACATCACGCAAATTCGCCAAGCGGTTGTCTGCCGGATCCCCGTTGATATGGTCGATTTCACCGGCAGGCCAGCAGCCGTAGACGAGAAGCCAGATCAATCGATGGGCTTGGTATCGGCCTCCCAACATGGTCACTTTGCGGTACCCGTCGTTGGCGATCCGCCCTGCCTCCTTGCCGGCGTACCGGGTATTCCAGGCGCGCCATTGCTGGTCCGTCGTGAACAGGGTGCGGCGGCGGGGGAGCCATGCCAGAGCGCCCGTGTCGGGGGAATAGGACAGAGCCTCACGGGCTATGGATTGAGTGATCTCCATGGCAGCCTCAATTTCTCCCCGCCAACTCGGCGTCGCGCGCCAGGCCCTGGTAGTGCGACAGGGTGGCCGCGTCCGTGCGGTAGCGGTCGAACTCCGGCCGGAACGCTTCTTTCAGGCGCGCCTGGTTCACGACGTCGGCCGCCTGCCAGGCCAAGCCGACCAGCCGCATGAAGCTGCCGCCGTACTGGACCATCGCCGCCGCGGCGTCGCCGTCCGTGCCCATGGCGATGGCGTTCTTGAGGAAATCGTTCATGGTTGTCTCCTTGCCCCGGCACCCGGGGCGGGTGGTCGGATTAGGAGGCGGCCTGCATCGCGGCCTGCGCGCGCAGGTCGGCCATAGCGCGCTCGTTGCTGGCGAAGAAGTGCGGCGCACGGCCCACCGACGCCAGGTAGATCATCCGGCCGGCCGCTTGCGGGCCATATTCGCGCTCCAGCGCGTAGCCGGGCTCGCCCGCCAGATGGACAGCCCAGCCGGCGCGGCAGTGGGTCGTTTCGCAGGTGTGCCATGCGCCCATTTCGAGACCGCCGGCGCCGTTCTCGACCGCCGCCAGAATCTTCGCGTCCAGCGCTTCAACGACTGGCACAGTGGGATTGCGTTCGCGGAAGCGGGCGGCGCGTGCTGCATTACGTTCGGCAGCGGGGCGTGTGTCGCGCTGATACGGCTCCGTCGGGCTGGTAGCTTCGGTGGCCGCCGGCAGGTTTCGCGCGCCGGCCAGGTTCGCGCCGGCCAGGTCCGCGTCGGCCAGGTATGCGCCGGCCAGGTCCGCGTCGGCCAGGTATGCGCCGGCCAGGTCCGCGTCGGCCAGGTTCGCGTCGGCCAGGTCCGCGCGGGCCAGGTTCGCGTCGGCCAGGTTCGCGTCGGCCAGGTACGCGTCGGCCAGGTCCGCGCCGGCCAGGTATGCGCCGGCCAGGTATGCGCCGGCCAGGTATGCGCCGGCCAGGTTCGCGCCGGCCAGGTTCGCGCCGGCCAGGTATGCGCCGGCCAGGTCCGCGCCGGCCAGGTCCGCGCCGGCCAGGTTCGCGCCGGCCAGGTATGCGCCGGCCAGGTATGCGCCGGCCAGGTCCGCGCCGGCCAGGTCCGCGCCGGCCAGGTTCGCGCCGGCCAGGTTCGCGTCGGCCAGGTATGCGCCGGCCAGGTCCGCGTCGGCCAGGTTCGCGTCGGCCAGGTTCGCGTCGGCCAGGTCCGCGCCGGCCAGGTATGCGCGGGCCAGGTTCGCGCGGGTGGCCACGGCCTGCTCCAGCGCCACGCGAGCAACGAGCCCGCTCTCGGTGCCCTCGGGCACATCAGCCGTGAAGAGCACGGCGCCGGTCCAGCGGTTCTTGATCTCGTAAATCACGGGCTTCTCCCTGTTTCTCACCGGGTGGTGAGGTGTTGGGAGAAATATAAGGTATGCCTAATTTTCAATCAATAGGCATGCCTAATTTAATTTGTAACTACCTAACGCCCTCGGAGGCTCGTTCCCCTTTTCGCCAACCTGGAAGCAGCAAAAGGCCCGCATGCAGCGGGCCTAATTCGGATAAATCTCCGGGCTATTTTTCGCTACTGGTGCTTCGCATTCGCTTTGCCGCTTTGGCGCGTTCATGCACCCGACCGAACAAGGACAGCATCTCGTCTTGAAATGGAGGATGGCTCATCAGATTCGGAAGCTGGGGCGTTCGGGTTTCCGGAGGGAAAGAAACGTTGGCGAAAATTGCATGGGGAATAGCGTCTACCGATTCAAGCGGGTAACGATTCCAGAATTCGTAGGATTCCTGATGCAACTCATCCGTCAGCAGTTGCATCAGTTGGCCACGGTAGAGTTCCCTCTCTGACTTGAGGTAGCGCCTGTTAACTCCTGGAAGCCTCTCGGCCAGCATCAGGAGCATGTCAGGAAGAAGTGGGAGCTTCTGCCGATGTAGGAGCAGGAGGCTGGAGTTACCGAAATAATCAAACCCGTGATCCGTGTAAAGGCTTTGAAGGACATCAGCGCGACCACGCATCAGACATGCGTGGAGCAACGCTGAACCACTGTAGACCTGGAACGACTTATTGGCGTGGTGCTGACGTAAGAGCAAGATTTCGCCGAGCGCGGCAAGGAAGTCGCCTTCGATTAAGTGTCGTTCCAACCCATAGTAGTACGTGAAAACATAACCTGGCTCTATCGGGCGACGGACATCTTGTAGCCATGCGAGATATACCCCTCTCTGGTCGGGCGTCATGCCTGCGTAGGAAGGGAAATATCCCAACTTGGTCACTTGGTCTTCGGCTGGAGCCGGCCACGTGACAGGGGATGAAGCATAGATAGTGCTTGGCTCCGCTGGACCGGTCAGATCGACGTCGCCATGTTCGTTCAAGGATAGTGTGATAGATAAGGGATTGGCTGCGCCAGATGCTGGTTCATCAGTAGATAGGAAAAGAAGGTTTCTTCGACCTGCCGGGATATGCGGGAGTGCAAGACTATCTGGCTCGCGTGTTTCGCTTGTCCCAACCACTCTTCGCATTGCAGCAATAGCTGTTGTCATCAATCTCATCGGGAGCCTGTCTCCTTCTATTCATGTTCCACTGAGCGGCCGTTGTTGCGGCGTCGGCCAGTGCGTTGGCTCGCTATTCAGTAGCCGATCCTCGACTGATCGCCTAGCCCATTGGGGCACGCGCCTGGATTCGATCTCGCAACTTTCAACCTCCCGTGAAGCATCTTCCGCAAAATGGCACTAGAGATAAATGGGAGCGATCAGGCCGCTTTGTTGTGGGAATCGCTTTTGGCGGGATCCATGCCCAGATAAGCATCGACCTGCTTAGATACCCATTCTTCAATCCCGCGGCGTTGGGTCTCAGTTAGTTGGCTGTAGCGCTCTTTCGGGATGGCGGGGAATGGCCAGTCGGAATCGAGCTGGCGCTCACGTGGCAGCTTTCCATCGGCCAACCATGCCTCACTCACATTCAGAAACCGCGCGACGCTGACTAGGTTAGGTCCGCGAATGTTCTTTGTGCGGCCCGTGAGCCAATCTGCCACTGAGGGGGGCTTGATGCCCGCCGCTCGGGCGATATCCACCTGCTTGACGCCGGTGTCTTCCATTGCCTGCTTGAGGCGCTCTGCAAGGGTATTCATCCGGCAATCCTAAGCGGGACCGACTTAGGCATGCCTCTCAGTGAAGTTAGGCGTACCTTGACTAAAAATAAGGCAAGCCTAATAATTGCGGCATGGATACCCAACACCCCGACTCCGAAATCATCGACGCGCTTGGCGGAACCGCAGCCGTCGCCCGCCTGTGCCAGGTGAAGCCGCCGTCGGTATCCGACTGGCGCAAAGAGGGCATTCCGCAAGCGCGGCGCATGTTCTTGGAAGCCGTGCGCCCTGACGTGTTCAAGCTGGCCGCGCCCGCGCCGGCCCAGCAGGAGGCGGCGTGATGTGTGTGCCGATCCCATTGCTTCTCTATGCCTTCGCGCTGATGGCGCTGAGCACCAGCTTGTACCTGACCGGCAGGTACATGATCCGCGTCTCCAAAGCGATGATGACGGCCTTGGATGAGTTCCGGGGCAACACGAACAAGTACAGCATCTCCGGTTCGGATGAGATGCGATCCGGCGCCAACGCCAACTCCAATGGGAGAGCGGATTGAGCGCTCGGAATAGCTGTCGGGTCGAAATAGGCCATGCCATCTCGATCAACGCCCAGCAGTGCTTCCGCAATCTTGGCGTTGTCGGCGCGCACTTTCACAAAGCGCATGGGCCGCGTCGCTGGGTGAATTCGCATTCTGAGGATGTACACGCCAGGCTTGTCGCCATACGGCGACAGTTCGCCCATCAGATGCGGATCGTTTTGGCCCTTAAGGATATGGAACTGCAGCATGGCGTACAGAGCCGTCGCTGCAGTCGCGACCGCGGTGATGACGTTCGCAATGTCGACGAACATGAGGGTTCCCCCAACGTAGAAAAGGGCTGTGTGAGAACTCCCGATTCTACGTTGCGCGGGAACCACGGCGGGGAGGGTGCATGACGCCATCAATGCACCGTTGCGCCGACGCGGTCGTCGGTGGCCCATGCCGAGCGATCCCTTTCGGCGCACAGCTCGCGGAACAGGTCCATGACGGCCGCTTCGCTGGGGTCGACGAAGGTGCGCCGGGCCATGTCCTGGGCGGTGATGAGCAGCTTTTCGGTGTCGGTCAGATTTTTCATGCCGCCAGTGTGCGCGGCTCCGCGCTCAAGCGCACTCAGGCTCTTTTGTTCAAGGCTGTATCTCGATGAACGCACCCATACCCATCTCGCAGGTTCCTCAAGCGCCCTCAATGGCGCGCTCGTTTCGCCAGTACCTGACCGACCCGCGGCTCAAGCCCACGGTGATGGAGGCGCTGGGCTGGGATGACAGCCAGGTGAGCCGTTTCCTGTCGGGCACCCAGGGCGTGACGATCGACAAGCTGGACGCCGCCATCGGCGCGCTGGACATGGTGCCGGTGACGCGTCGCTACCTGAACGCCATCCGCGAGCTGGGCAAGACGGGCGCCGCGTGCGTCTGCGCCAGCGAAGGCCGTGGCGAGTGCGGCTGGGACCGCTGACATGCGCCAGCGCCTGCACAACCCCCGCACGTTCCTGCTGGTCGGCGCCAGTCAACAGGCCGCGGCCCAGACGTTCCTGGCCAACCTGCCGCTGGACGCCGACGAGCCCTTGGAAGTGGTCGTGCGCGAGCGCGTGAAGCCGCGCAAGATGAGCCAGAACGCGCTCATGTGGGTGGGCCCGCTGGCCGACATCGCTGAGCAGGCATGGGTGGCTGGCAAGCGCTTCGCGGCCGAGGCGTGGCACGAGCATTTCAAGCGCGAATTCCTGCCCGAAGAGTTTGACCCCGAGCTGTGCCTGGATGGCTACGTGAAGTGGCAGATCACCCCGCGCGGCGACCGCGCGCTGGTGGGCAGCACTACGCAGCTGACCGTCAAGGGCATGGCCCAGTACCTGCAGCAGGTGGAAGCCGCCGGCGCCGAACTGGGCGTCGAGTTTCGCGCGCGAGGGGGCCGCTGATGCTGCGCCGCTCCGAACTCAAGCGCAAGACGCCCATGTCGAGGGTGTCGACACCCCTGTCGAGGTCCACATTCAAGCGCCGCGCGCCGAAGAAGCGCGCCGGCCACGAACCGAAGTACCTGGCCGCCTGCCGGGGCGAGCCTTGCTACCTGCAGATCCCGGGCGTATGCCGTGGTGAGCGCGACACCGTCGTGCCGTGTCACGCCAACTGGAGCGACTACGGCAAGGGCATGGGCATCAAAGCCCCCGACATCTACACCGTTCCCGGCTGTGCGCGCTGTCACACCTGCCTTGACCAGGGCATGACCCTGACCAAGGCCGAGAAGAAGGCGACCTGGGAATGGGCTTACACACGCTGGTCCGCCGCGCGCGCCAGCAAACTGGAGATACCCCATGGCTGAAAGCCGCGAGCTTGCGTCAAACGTATTCGAGTTCTTGGAACGCGCGGCCGCGCTACATGGGCGCCGCTGCGAAGAAGAGTTCTCGCAGGATATGTACGGACACCTCAGTAACGGCGCCTGCGAATCGCCCATCGAGGACCTGTTCTTCATTGCTGTGCACGCCATGTGTGCAGCCGAACGATTCGAGGTCAACCCGCACCCGCGCAGCGGCCCTGACGGGGTTTTGCGGCTGCAGTCTGGCGTCTACGTCGAAACGCAGGCCCTCGTGGGCAAGTATCGCGTTGACTTCCTGCTCCGACAGGTTGGGATAGGACCCGAGGACGTTGTGACACCTGTGGTGGTGGAACTCGACGGGCACGCCTTCCACGACAAGAACAAATTCCAACGCGCGTACGAGAAGGCCCGTGACCGATTCCTGGTCAAGAAGGGGCTGAAGGTCCTGCACTTCACCGGCAGTGAGGTGTGCGCTGATCCGTTCAAGGTGGCTTTCGAAGCCCTCGATCTGCTCGCAGTCTTCTGCGGCGTCCGCGAAGAATATAACCCCGAGGACCCGCTCGGGTTCGGCGGCTAGGACGAACATCATGGCCCGAATCCGCTCCATCAAACCCGAGTTCTGGACCAGCGAGCAGGTGATGAACTGCTCGCCGATGGCTCGACTACTGTTCATCGGCCTGTGGAATTTCTGCGACGACGCAGGCAACCACGTGGCCAGCGCGAAGACCATCAAGGCCAACGTGTTCCCTGGCGACGACATCATGTCGTCGAGCATTCAGGAATTGCTCGACGAGCTGTCGTCGAATGGGCTGATTGCCTATTACTCCTTTGAAAACAAGGACTTCCTGCACGTAACTGGCTGGCACCACCAGAAAATCGACCGCCCGACCTATAAGCACCCCCCGTTTAAGCCAGGTGATTCAGCACCCACTCGCCGAGCGCTCGACGAGTCCTCACCCCCGGAAGGGAGTGGAGTGGATAAGGAAGGGAATAAAGAAACCCCCTTGCCGGCTGTCGCCGACGTGCCCGCCGGCTTCGTCCGGTTCTGGAATTCCTGGCCCAGGTCTCCGCGGAAGGTCGATAAGGCGGATTGCTGCAAGCGCTGGAAACGGCATGGCCTGGAGTCGATCGCCGACCAGATCGTGGCTCATGTCGAGGCGATGTGCGAAACCGACCAGTGGAAACGCGGATATGAGCCCGCGCCGGCGACGTACCTGAACGGCCGGCGCTGGGAGGACGACATGCCGCCGGCGTCCTTGAGCCTGCTCGCGGGCAGTGGTGCTGAGCAACCGTGGGCGGGGGCAGTGTGATCGGACATCAAACCCTCTTCGCCGCCCGCATGTCGGGCTACCGGCCGGCCGATGTCTGGGTGGCCTGCGTGCCTGCCGGGCAGCGCTACGGCAGCTTCACCCACCCCGAGGCCATGATCGGCCGGATGACGAATGGCCGCTGGGTCGGCCATGCCGAGATCCACATCCACGACGACGAGAACGTTGCCGCCCTCGACCTGCGCCCGGTGGTGGGCACGGTTGTGCACCTCATGGCACCGACGAAAACCAGGGCGTTCCAGGTCCTGCGCCGGCTCATGGAGTGCTCGCCGGCCAAGGTCATTGCCTCGGGCGATTGGGGCATGGCCATCTGGCAGCCGGGCGCCAGCATCGAGGAGTTCCCCGCATGAGCCAGATCCTCAGTTCCGCGGATATCGACTTCGAGGCCTACATGGCCGAGACTGAGCCCCAGGCAAAGGTGTTGGCGGCCGAAGCCTGGCGCGACGAGCTGGCGCGCTCGGTCGAGCACGGAGAGCAGATTACCGGGGCGAAGCTGCCCTGGGCCAAGACGCACGACCTGCTGCGCTTCCGTCCGGGCGAGGTGACGCTGTGGCAGGGCATCAACGGCCACGGCAAAAGCGAGCTGCTGGGCCAGGCCTGCATCGGCTTCGCCTGCCAGGACGAGCGGGTGTGCATCGCCTCGTTCGAGATGAAGCCCCAGTCCACCCTCAAGCGCATGCTGCGCCAGACCGCGATGAACAGCCGGCCGAGCGTGCAGGCCGTTGACCGCCTGATCGACTGGTCGCGGGACCGCCTATGGCTGTACGACCAGCAGGGAACGGTCAAGCCGGCCATGCTGTACGCCGTGGCGCGCTACTGCGCCGATCGCCTCAAGGTCCGCCACCTGGTGATCGACAGCCTGATGAAGTGCGTCCGCGGCGAGGACGACTACAACGGCCAGAAGGACTTCGTGGACATGCTCTGCACGCTGGCGCGTGACCTGGGCATGCACATTCACCTGGTGCACCACGCCAAGAAGGGCGAGAACGAGGACGCCGTCCCGGGCAAGTTTTCGGCGAAGGGCTCCGGTGCCATCGTCGACCAGGTCGACCAGATGCTCACTGTCTGGAGAAACAAGAAAAAGGAACGCATCGCCGAAGCGGAACTGCGCAACGGCGGCGAGCTGTCGGACGAAACGCTCAAGCTGCCCGACACGATGCTCATCTGCGACAAGAACCGGCACGGCGAATGGGAAGGGCGCATCAGCCTCTGGCGCCACGCCGACAGCCTGCAATTCACCAGCGACCAGCGTCGCCAACCCATCGACATGATCGGAGCCCTCGCATGAACGCTTCACCGAACCTCACCGACCCCTACGACCCGATGGCCGGCACGCTGGCGGGCACTGGCCGAATCACGTATTCACCGGACTTTCAAAGCGAGAAGTCAGCAACGGCGCGGGTCTTGCAAGCACATAGCCCTGCCACGCCGCATGAATCCTTACCACAGCCATTCGGTGGGCGAACCCGCATGCAGTGCCAGGCCCGCGGCTGCGACGGGTGCCTTGTCTGCGTCCCGGACAGCTTCGCGCGCGCGCAGGGCGAAATTGCCAATTCGCGCAATTCGTCAAGTTCGACCTCTGGAGTGAACGTCAACATCCTGGCGCTGGACCTGGGCACGAAGCTGGGCTGGGCGGTGCGCGCGCGCGATGGCGCCGTATGGCACGGCACCGAAGTGTTCACCCCGCGCAAGAGCTGGACGCCGGGCCAGCGCTGGCTGCGCGCGCGATCCTTCGTCACCGATCTGGTGGTCCGCCACCAGGTGCATGCCATTGCCTACGAGGACGTGAAGCGCCACGTCGGCACCGACGCGGCCCACGCCTACGGCGCGTTCTTGTGCCTGGTGCAGATGGTCGCCGACAGCCACCGCGCCGCGCTCATGCCGGTGGGGGTGGGCACGATCAAAAAGCACTGGACGGGGAAGGGCAACGCCGACAAGGCCGCCATGGAAGCCCAGGCGCGCGCCCGCGGCTTCCGCCCGGAATCGGACAACGACGCCGACGCCCTGGCGATCCTGCACTGGGCAGTGGCGCAGGAGCGCAAAGCATGAACACCACCCACGAGCAGACCGCGCGCAACGCGGAAATCGTCTCGCGCCGCCTGGCGGGCGAGGCCACCGGCGCGCTGGCGCTGGAGTACCAGGTCACGGCCACGCGCATCGCGCAGCTGGTGCGCCGCCACCGGGAGAAGGCCGGTGAGATTCCGGCCACGCCGCGCACCAAAGCGCCTGCCGGGCGGGAGAAGCCGGCCGATCGAATCCGGCCGCGCCTGCGCAAGGTGGAACTGGGCCTGTGGCTGTGCGCCGGCGGCGGCGTCGAGCGCCGCGGCGAAACGCCCTCGGCGGCGTACGACCGCTGGCTGAACGCGGCCATCACTGCCCACGTGGCCGCCCACTTCGCGCCGCATGTGCGGAAGACAGCCCGGCCGGAGCGGCCGTACACCGGGCCTGTCACGGTTGTGCCTGGCACGAAGGTGGCGCCGCGAGCATTCGCCCTGTCGCCCGCGATGGAGATGGTCGCCCAGCGCGCACGCGCTGCGCAGGAACCACTGCATTCGCTGGCCGGCATCCAGGAGCGTGCCGCATGAGCTGGGCCCGCCAATCCGAGCGCGGCGACCCGGCGAAGGTGCTGGAGCGCCGTCAAGAGCCGGCGCCGGCGCGCACGTGCGCGGGTTGTACCCAGATTCGGCTCGTGACCGACCCCTTCGGTGGCAGGCGCGTGCTGCGCTGCGCCCTCGGTGAAGAGATAGGTCAACGCTGCAAGAAATACGAGGACCGCCAAACGCCATGACCATCTCGAAACTGCTACTGGACCGGCTGCCGGCGGACTTCCATCTGCGGCTTGAAAACTGGGGAGCCGTGATGCGAGACCGCCCATCCTTCTCGGTCTCGCCCACGTACCAGGTGTGCCAGGAACTGGCCCGCAGGGCGGGCAAGCTACCGCGTGGCGAGGACAGCGAGCAGCCGCGACCGGAGAAGGACGAGGCGGATGCGGAGTTGATCGAGGCTTGCTGGCGCACCGCGGCGGGATATCGAGGCCTGCCGCGAGAAACAGCGCTGTTGCGGTCCTACTACGTTCTGCGACAGCCGCCGGCCATCATTTGCCGGATGCAGGGGATGCGGGTGCGGGAATTCGACGACATTCTGGTCCGTGCCGTTCACGAATTCGAGTTCTATGTTGCCAAGTTCGTATCACGGGTGCATAATCCCCCTCAATCCGTGATGACTACCGTCTAACGACGAGACTGATGCCCGTAGGCGGATGTCGCGTTTCCGGAAGAAAAGCCCCGAGCCAATGGCCGGGGCTTTTTGCATTGCGGGCGTCGTCGTCTGAGCGTGATCGAGCTGACGGCATAGGTGCATCCGCACCTTTTGTTTCCAGAGAGCAGGGGCCAGAGAGAACCGTCCGCCGGGCCGCATGGGCACCGGCTGGCAGACGTCACGCTCCGGCCTCTGCTCTGTGGGAACAGCCGCCGCAATCGGCCAGACAGCAGCGCGCCGCCGCGGCCGCTGCGCGCGGGGATGACCCCGTCTCACTGGCTCCGACCGGCGCCGCCGCGTTCGCGGCCCCACACCCCATCTCAACCCCAAAAGCCGCTCAGCTGGCCGGCGCCCGCGCGGGGCAATGCGCGGGGTCTTCTTCCCGGCCTCGTCGCCGGCGGCCAGCACGACGAGAACCGCCGCGCCCAGCTCGCTCTGGCGGGTAGCCGGATGGGCGCAACTATAGGCAGGACACCATGGGAAGACCTTCAAAGCTCACGGACGCGCAGTGGGAGGCCATTGGCAAGCGCCTGCTTGCCGGGGAATCCACGTCGGCGCTGGCGCGCGAGTTCGGCGTCAGCAAAGGCGCCGTATCAAGCCGGTTTTCAAAACGCACGGAGACGATCAAAGCCGTTGCGAATCAACTGGTTGCGACTGATCGCGCAATGGCAAATCTGAACGTTTCTGAACAGATGGCGGCTCGTTCGCTTGCGGATGACCTCAAAGCGGTCTCCGAGCATCTGGCCAGCGCCGCCAGGTACGGCAGCGCCACCGCTCACCGCCTGCTCGCAGTCGCCCATGGCAACGCCGCAAAGATTGACGAGGCCGACCCGATGAACGCCGGGAGCATCGAGGCGATGCGGGGTATGGCGGCAATGACCAAGCTGGCTAACGACTCAAGCGAAATCGCGGTGAACCTGCTGCGAGCCAACAAGGACAACATCGAGGACCTGAATCGGGGCGGCAAGGACGTGCCAGCGGGTCTCGACCACTTCTATGGAGCTTCAACCATCCCGGCCGACGCTTAACCCGGCCCTGCGCGATTTCTGGCTGACGCCGGCGCGCAACCGAGTGCTGTATGGCGGCCGGGCGTCGTCGAAGTCGTGGGACGCAGCGGGGTTCGCCACTTTCCTGGCCAACAGCTACCGCCTGCGTTTCCTCTGTGTGCGCCAGTTTCAGAACAAGATCGAAGAGTCGGTCTACACGTTGCTGAAGACGCAGATTGAGCGATTCGGCCTGAAGCCGCAGTTCCGCGTGCTGGACAACAAGATCATCAGCCGCAAGACCAAGAGCGAGTTCCTGTTCTACGGCCTGTGGCGGTCCATCGATGAAATCAAGTCGCTGGAGGGCGTGGACGTCCTCTGGATCGAAGAGGCGCATAACCTCACGGCCGAGCAGTGGGAGATCCTGGAGCCGACGATCCGCAAGGCGGGCTCGCAGATTTGGATCGTGTTCAACCCGAAGCTGGCCACCGACTTCGCATACAAGCGCTTCGTGCTGAACCCGCCGCCGAACACCGTGGTTCGCCTGATCAACCACGATGAGAACCCGTTTCTGTCGCAGACGATGCGCGACATCATCGAGGCGGCGAAGGCCGAGGATTACGACGAATACGCCCACATTTACCTGGGAGTGCCGCGCGACAGCGATGACGGCGTGATCATCCGCAGAGCCTGGATCATGGCCGCGATCGACGCGCATCTGAAACTTGGATTCGAGGCGGCGGGGAACAAGCGAATCGGCTTTGACGTGGCAGACAGTGGTGACGACAAGTGCGCCAACGTCTACGCGCATGGCTCCGTGGTGTTCTGGGCGGACGAATGGAAGGCAGCGGAGGACGAGCTGCTCAAGAGCTGCACCCGGACCTATGCAGCTGCCCGCGAGCGCGGCGCCGGCATCACCTACGACTCTATCGGTGTCGGCGCGGGCTGCGGCGCCAAGTTTGGCGAGATCAACGAGTCCAGGCGGCAGGAGAGCGACAACCAACCGGTCATGTACGAGAAGTTCAACGCGGGCGGCGCGGTGTTCGAGCCGGACGAGGAATACATGCCCGGCACGACAAACAAGGACATGTTTTCGAACATCAAGGCTCAGGGCTGGTGGCAGGTGGCTGACCGCTTCCGCAACACGTACAACGCGGTGCGTAACGGCGAACAGTTCGACGTTGATCAGATGATCAGCATATCGAGTGATTGCCCCCATCTGGAAAAGATGATCGATGAGCTTTGTACCCCCAAGCGCGACTACGACGCCAACGGTCGCGTCAAGGTGGAAAGCAAGAAGGATCTGGCCAAACCGACCCGAGAAGGCGGCCCGGTCAAGTCTCCCAACATAGCGGACGCATTCATCATGTGCTTCGCGCCCCGTGATCGCAGCCTGGAAATCTGGGCACAACTGGCAGGATGAGAAAACATGGGCCGTCGCTCATTCGGAAAGGTCGCGCCGGTGTCGGCGCCGGCCGCAGTCAACGCGCCGGCCCGCGATTCCTTCGCCAATTTCGAGGCCCGTGTCGGGCTCGGCACGGGAAACCAGGCAGCCCAAGGCCGCTACTCGTTCGACTTCATCTCCCGTAATCGCATCCAGCTGGAGGCCGCATATCGGTCGTCGTGGATCTGCGGCATGGCCGTCGATGCCGTGGCCGAGGACATGACGCGGGCTGGCATCGAGCTGTCAAGCGACATTGCCCCCGACGACGCCGACCGCTTGCTGGCCGAGGTCGAGCAGCTGCAGGTGTGGGATGCGCTCTGCGACACCATCAAGTGGGCACGCCTCTACGGCGGCGCGCTGGCGGTGCTGTTGATCGACGGTCAAGACGTGAGCACGCCGCTCAATCTGGATTCGATCAGCAAGGGGCAGTTCCGTGGCCTGATGGTGCTCGACCGCTGGCAAGTCACGCCGACGCTGACCCATTTGGTGCGCGACTACGGTCCGGACATGGGCAAGCCGATGTACTACCAGGTCACCGCCGACAGCATGGTGCTGGTAAGCCAGACCATCCACTACAGCCGGGTGATCCGCATCGACGGCGTGGAATTGCCGTACTGGCAGCGTATCGCCGAGAACTTGTGGGGCCAATCCGTCCTGGAAAGGCTCTGGGACCGTGTACTGGCGTTCGATAGCACGACGCAGGGCGCGGCGCAGTTGGTCTACAAGGCTCACTTGCGCACGTATAAGGTCGACAAGCTGCGCGAGGTCATCGCGCAGGCGGGCCCCGCCATGGAGGCACTGGTAAAGCAGATGGACATGGTCCGTCGTTTCCAGAGCAATGAGGGCTTGACCCTCATGGATGCCAAGGACGAGTTCGAAGCGCACGTATACACCTTCAGCGGCCTGGACAGCGTCCTGCTGCAGTTCGGTCAGCAGATTTCAGGCGCACTCCAGATCCCGCTGGTTCGCCTGTTCGGGCAGTCGCCGGCCGGTCTGAACGCGACGGGTGACTCCGACCTGCGCACGTACTACGACAAGGTTGCGCAGCAGCAAGATCGCAAGCTGCGCGCCGGCCTGACCAAGCTGCTGGACGTGCTTCACAGGTCGGTGCATGGGCGGCCGCCGGACGAGAACTTCGCATACGAGTTCCGACCGCTGTGGCAGCTGAGCGACGTAGAGAAAGCAGATGTGGCCAGCAAGACCACCGCAGCAGTCAACGACGCGTTCGATAAGGGCGTCATTTTCCGCAAGACCGCGC
Organism: Achromobacter sp. 413638; assembly: GCF_043119405.1. NCBI lineage: Bacteria > Pseudomonadati > Pseudomonadota > Betaproteobacteria > Burkholderiales > Alcaligenaceae > Achromobacter > Achromobacter sp. 413638. Next base: position 18,362 of record NZ_JBICCO010000065.1, on the reverse strand, counting down.
TGAGCGAATTTCGCAAGGTCAGCCGAGTGACTGGCCTTTTCTCGACCATCACCGACGAGGATATCGATGACGCCGACAACGAGCCCCCGCCTGTCGGCGAGTTCGACATCCCCGACCCGGAAGACCGGCCGGACGGCGGACGAACGGCAGAGGCGCCAGTCGCCGCGCCGGCGTGACCCAGTCGATGCCCGCAGGGCAGATGGGCCATACGGGCGCCAGCTGAAGCGGGTGGCGCAGAACGTCGGGCGGATCATCAACGCATTTCCGCCCGACGAGCCCAACGCTGTGCCGCCCATGACGGCGGTCTTGCACGCATACGCCGAGACGCTGACGGAATGGGCCCATGCCGCCGCGCTGCAAATGGTCACGGATGTCAACCGGCGCGACCGCGACGCATTCTTCAAGCGTGCTCGTGACATGTCGGCGGCGCTTCAGCAAGAGCTGCGCAACGCCGACACCGGCCGCGTCATGCAGCAACTGCTGGCCGAACAGGTGGATCTCATCAAGAGCATCCCGCTGGAAGCCGCCAAGCGAGTTCATGTCCTGACGTCCGAGGCGTTGCTGGACAGTACGCGCGCCGCGGAGATTGCGAAGGAAATCATGCGATCGGGTGAGGTGGCTGAAAGCCGGGCGCTGCTGATCGCTCGCACGGAAGTGGCCAGAACCGCCGCCAAGCTCACAGAGGCACGCGCCCAGGCCGTGGGCAGCACGCATTACATCTGGCGCACCTCGGGCGATTCGGATGTGCGCGCCGGCCATAGGCACATGAACGGCAAAGTGTTCGCTTGGGCCGATCCGCCGATGGTCAACGAGGGCGACGCGAAGCGCCCCAACTGGATCCGGCACCACCCTGGCGAGATCTGGAATTGCCGATGCTATGCAGAGCCGATCCTGGCAAAGGAATGAACATGCACACCACTGACCGAATGGCCAGCGGCTTCTACACGGTCGAACGCCTGGGCGCGCGGCAGTCCGTTACCAATGACGGATTCCTGCTGTGCGAGGGCGTACCGATCGCACGCATCGGCCAGCTGCTGTACGCCGCCGGGGAAGTGCCGGTCGAGCCTGGGCGTGACGGGATCATCCGCATCGAGCGCACCCCTGAAGAGGTGTTCCGACCCGAGACCCTGGCCAGCTTCGAAGGCAAGCCGGTCACGATGGATCACCCTGCTGAGTTTGTAACGCCGGACACGTGGCGCCAGTTGGCCGTCGGGTTCACCCAGAACGTGCGCCGCGGCGAAGGCTTGGATGCTGATTACATCCTGGCCGACATGCTGATCACGGATCGGGCGGCCATTGATGCGGTACGCGCCGGCCTGCGGGAGGTTTCCTGCGGATATGACGCGGACTACGAGCAGATTGAACCCGGGCGCGGGGTACAGCGCAACATCATCGGCAACCACACGGCGCTGGTAGAGCGTGGCCGCTGCGGCCCGCGTTGCGCAATCGGAGATAAGGAAAGCGATATGAGCAAGAAAAAGAGTACCTGGGACCGCATCCGCGCGGCCTTCAAGTCCAAGGACGAAGCCGCGCTGGAAGAGGCGTTGGAAGACGCTGAAACGGCGGACTCGGACGGCGACGATGATGACGAGAAGGACAAGGACGGCGACAAGTCGACCAAGACCAGCGACAGCGCCACCCTCGCCGCGATCCAGAAGACCTTGGATTCCATGAACAAGCGGTTCACGGACATGGAATCCGAGCTGAAGGAAATCAAGGAAAAGAAGGACGACGACGGCAAGACCGGCGACACGGTCCTGGAAGCGGAAGAAGCCGAGCGCAACACCGAAGCCAAGGGCGAAACCTACACCGGCGACATGGCCAGCGTGCGCCAGCGCGCCGAGATCCTGGCGCCGGGATTCAAGCTGCCGACCTTCGACTCCAAGGCCAAGGCCGCGGACGCCATCTGCTCGTGCCAGCGGCGCGCCCTCGATGCTGCCTATGCCACCGACGGCGGGCGGGCGGCGATCACGCCGTTCCTGGCCGGACGCGCTCCGGAGTTCGAAACGATGGACTCCGGCACGGTCAACACCATCTTCACCGGCGCGGCAGAACTGATGCGCCACACGAACAACGCCCGCGGCATGCGCAGCGGGATCAACACGCGCGATTTCGGCCGGCAGACCACTGTGGCGGACGTGAACCAGCGCAATCGCCAGTTCTGGGCCGGCCGCTCGGGCCAATAACACAAGGATCAACACATCATGGTCGCTTTCGTCTATCGCATGCCGTCCGGTATCCCGGGCGATGTCAGCCGCAAGGAAAACTCGGTCGTCGAGACCAAAATTCTGGACTCCACGAAGCCCTTTCCGGGCTACGGTGTGGCCGGGAAGATGGCTGGTGGGAAATTCGTGCCCATCGCCGCCGGCGACACCGCCGACGTCGTGTACGGCGTCCTGGTTCGGCCGTTCCCGACCAACGCCGGCCAGGAAGGCCTGGGTGTCGCTACGCCGCCCACGAAGGGACCCGGCGATACCCTGCGACGCGGCTACATCACGGTCAAGCTCAATGGAGGCGCCGCGGTTGCTGACGGCAGCCAGGCATTCATCCGCGTCGCCGCGCCGGCGGCTGGCAAGCCCGTGGGCGGCTGGGAAGGGGCGGCGGACGGCACCAACACGATCGCCGTCAATGCGATCTTCATGTCTGCCGCCGATGCGAACGGCAACGTGGAAATCTCCTTCCGCAACTGAACAACCATCACGCGATGACCGGCCGCCTTCGGGTGGCTTTTTTTTCGCTCAAATCCGGAGCAACACATGAAACTCAGCAAGACCGAAATGGCGGCCGTGATGGGCGCAACGGCTCGCCTGGTGCGCGCCCAGACGCGCGACGGCATGATCACCTTCGACAGTCAGACGATCGACTCGGCTGGCGCCTTCCTGGTCGGGGAACTGGAACGCCTGGACCAGACGCTCCATGGCCCGCTCGCATCTGTGACGTGGTCGCGCGACATCGATCTGCGCGAGGACGTCTCGATCGCTGATGAGACGTCGAGCTTCACCAATTCTAGCTTCGCCGCCGCCGGTGGCCCGTCGGCGACGGGCAAGTCCTGGATCGGCAAGACGGCAAACGCGATTCAGAGCCTGGCTCTGGACATCGGCAAGACCGCCTCGCCGCTGAGCCTGTGGGGCATGGAACTGGGCTGGACGATCCCCGAGCTGGAATCGGCGCAGAAGGTCGGCCGCCCGGTCGACACCCAGAAGTACACGGGCATGCAGCTCAAGTGGAACATGGACATCGACGAGCAGGTTTACATCGGCGATGAAACCCTGGGTCTGCAAGGGCTGGTGAACAGCTCCCGCATCAGCAACACCAGCAACGCGGTGACGGGCAATTGGGACACGGCGACGCGCCAGCAGGTCCTGGACGACGTTGACGAGATCCTGACCAGTTCCTGGGAGGCCAGCGGCTATGCCATCTGCCCGAGCAAGCTGCTGCTGCCGCCCAAGAAGTACTCCAAGCTGGTTCGGACTGTTGTCTCGGACTCCGGCAACATCTCGCTGCTGGAGTTCCTGAAGGCCAACAGCATCGCAAACTCGCTGAATGGTCGGCCGCTGGACATCCAGCCGCTGAAGTGGCTGCCGGGCCGCGGCGCGGCGAACAAGGACCGCATGGTCGCGTATACGCAGGACCAGCAGCGCGTGCGCTTCCCGCTGGTTCCGCTGCAACGCACGCCGCTGGAGTTCCGATCGATCTATCAGCTGACCACGTATTTCGGCCGCCTCGGCGCTGTCGAGTTCGTGTACCCGGAAACGGTCGCTTACCGCGACGGCATCTAAGGAGCGACGTATGCCGAAGATCTACGTTGAACGGCCCTTCACGCTGCACCACAGTGGCGGCGTGGAGAGCTTCGAGGTTGGTGCCCACACGGTCTCGGCCGAGGTGGCGAGCCACTGGTACACCAAGGCGCATATCGGCGACGAGCCGGTCCTGGATGCCGACGCAGGCGCAGCAGCTGACGCGCTGCTGGCCGAGCTGGATGCCAGAGCGCAGAAGCTGCAGAAGGCCGAAGACCAGGTCGCCGAGCGCGAGAAGGCGGCGGCAGCGCGGGAGACCGAACTCGCGCAGCGGGAAGACGCCGTTGCCGAGCGCGAGAAGGCGGCGGACAATGCCGACCAGGCCGCCGCCGGCAAGGCCAACCCCACGAAATAGGTACGCACGATGGATGCAGCCACTTTCCGCCAGGACTTTCCCGAGTTCGCCAGCGAAACCATCTATCCGGGCTCGCAGGTGGGTTTTTACTTGCGGGTGGCGGAAAAGCTGCTCCCTGTGAACCGGTGGGGCGAGATGCTGCCCTACGCCATTGAGCTGTTTGTCGCCCACCATCTGGCGATAGGCCGCCAGAACGAGCAGACGGCCGCTGTAGGCGCCGCGCCGGGGGCAGTGAAGGGGCCAGCCACGTCCAAGGCTGTCGACAAGGTCAGCGTCGCATATGACGCGGGCGCGGTGGCGTTGGAGGATGGCGGATTCTGGAACCTGACGACCTACGGCATTCGGTTCCTACAGCTGGCGCGCTTGTTTGGCGCCGGAGGCATACAGCTATGAGCAGCAAGTTCCGGGTGGATCGGCTGGACAGCGTGCTGGCGTCGATCAACGAGCTGGTCAAGAAGCAGGTGCTGGTGGGCGTGCCGGATAGTGCGCCAGACCGTGAGGCTGGCCCGCTTTCCAACGCCCAGATCGGCTACATCCTGGAGCACGGCTCGCCAGCGAACAACCTGCCCCCGCGCCCGCATCTGCTGCCGGGTGTGCAAGATGCCCGGCCGAAGGTCGAACCCGAGCTGAAGGCCGGTTGCGATGCGGCGCTGGACGGTGACGTCGAGCAGGTGGATCAGCGCCTGAATCGGGCCGGCCTCGTGGCGGCCAGCGCGGTCAAAGCCAAGATCAACAGCAACATCCAGCCGGCGCTTGCCGAGCGGACGCTCGAAGATCGGCGCAGGCGCGGCGTCACGCGCGAGAATACGCTGGTGGACACCGGCCAGTATCGAAACTCGATCACCTACGTGGTCCGCAAGAAGGGATAGTCATGTCGCTTCTCGATGTCTCTGATGTGCTGCTCGATCCGGATTTCATGGACACGGGCCTCATCTGTAACCGCATGGCGCAGACCATCGACGACGATGGGTTCGCCACGAACGCGGCGACCGCGCATCCGTTTTCCGCGGTCGTGACTAGCGACAAGGGCGACGTCCTGCATCGCAATGCCGACGGATCGCGGATCGTCGGGTCGATCACGATCCACACGATCTTCCGCCTGTCGGATGGCAGTGCTGGCCAGGACGCAGACGAGGTCGTATGGCAGGGGCGTACCTACACGGTCGTCAACGTCAACGATTATTCGCACTTCGGGCGTGGTTTTGTGTGCGCGACCTGCGATCTGAAAACGCCGCTTACGGGGTGATGTATGAACGACAGCTCGACAGGCGGGTACCTGACTCCCGCGGCCGCGACGCCGCCGAAAGAGGACTTGGAGCTGGACCGGCTGCTGGTCCAGATGGTGCGCGGGATTTCAGGGCTGCCGAAGGACAAGGTCCGGGCGCGGTGGCAGCCGACGACGCCCAAGCAGCCTGCCGACCCGGCGGAGAACTGGTGCGCAATCGGCATCACGGTCCAGTCGCCCGATGCGTCGCCGGCGATCCAGCATGATCCGGCCGGTGATGGACGGGATGTGTATTGGCGCCACCAGGGGATCGAGCTGCTTTGCACGTTCTACGGATCGGAGGCGAAGATGCGAGCGCAGGCGCTAGCGGACGGCCTGGCCATCCCGCAAAATCGGGAGGAGTTGGGCCGGCATGAAATGGCCGTGGTGGGCACAGGCGATATTCGCGCAGTCCCCGACCTGGTCAACAACGTATGGGTCCGCCGCTATGACATGACCGTGTTCCTGCGGCGCAAGATCAGCCGCAGCTATTCCGTGCTCAATCTGCTCAACGCAGGCGTCACGACACACACCGCCGCCGGCAGCGTTACGACGGGCATTTCCCCGTAGCAGCCGCGCGCGCCGCAGTGGGCCACCTCCGGGTGGCCCTTTTCATTTCTGATGGTAGAGGATCCCATGGCCAATGGACTGCCTGTTTCTCGTCTGATCAACGTCACGATCAACATGTCGCCGCTCGCAGCTCAGGGCGCCAATCTCAACACCGCGCTGCTGCTGGGCTCGTCCGCCGTCATCGACACGGGCGAGCGCATGCGCTCCTACGGCGGCATCGACGCTGTCGCCGCAGACTTCGGCACCACGGCGCCGGAATACCGCGCCGCGCTGCTGTACTTCCAACAGACGCCGCAACCGTCGCAGCTCTACATCGGCCGCTGGGCCAAGACCTCGACCTCGGCCACCCTGCGCGGCGCCGTGCTGTCGGCCGCCGAGAAGCAGATGTCGGTCTGGACCGCCGTCAAGGCCGGCGGCTTCAAGCTGAGCGTCGACGGCGTCGAGAAGACGGCCACGGGCCTGGACTTCTCCACGGCGACCAACCTGAACGGCGTCGCCTCCATCATCGGCGCCGCGCTGGCCGGCACCACGGTGCAATGGAACGGCTCGCAGTTCGTCGTCACGTCCAACACGTCCGGCGCCAGCTCGACGCTGGGCTACGCCTCGGCGCCCGCCACCGGCACCGACGTGTCGGACATGCTGGGCCTGAGCGCCGCCAAGGCGTCCGCGCCCGTGGCCGGCATCGTTGCCGAAACGCCCGCGGCGGCCGTCTCGCTGTTCCTGGATCGTTTCGCCAACAAGTTCCTGGGCCTGACCTTCGCCGACAGCCTGACCGACGCCCAGCACCTGGCCGTGGCCGAGCTGATCGAGGCCGACCAGCGCCACCTGTATGGCGTGTCGACCCAGGCGCCGCAAGTGCTGGATCCGACCAACGCCGACGACATCGCCAGCCGCCTGAAGGCGCTGAAGTACAAGTACTCGATCGTGCAGTTCTCCAGCGCCAGCCCCTATGCGGTGGCCTCGCTGCTGGGGCGCATGCTGACGGTGAACTTCAACGCCAACAACACGACCATCACGCTGATGTACAAGCAGGAGCCCGGCATCGTCGCCGAGACCCTGACCAGCAGCCAGGCCGATACGCTGGCGGCGAAGCGGTGCAACGTCTTCGTCAACTACGACAACGACACCGCCATCATCCAGTACGGCGTCACGCCCAGCGGCATCTTCATCGACTCGGTCTACAACGCGATCTGGTTCCGCAACCGCCTGCAGACGGACGTCTACAACCTGCTGTACACCAGCCCGACGAAGGTTCCCCAGACCGACGCCGGCAACCAGCTGATCGCCTCGGTGATCGAGGGCGCGTGCGCGGCCGCCGTCAACAACGGGTATCTGGCCCCGGGCGTGTGGAACTCGGCGGGCTTCGGCGCGCTGAAGCAGGGCGATACGCTGGCGAAGGGGTATTACGTCTATGCACCGGCCATTGCCACGCAGTCGAAAGCCGACCGCGAGGCACGCAAGGCCGTTCCGTTTCAGGTTGCCGCCAAGGAGGCCGGCGCCATTCACACCGTCGACGTTCTGGTCACGGTCAACCGGTAAAGCCGATGAAGACGCTGCCGATTGAGTATTTGCATGAGGCACTGTCCTACGACCCGGATAGCGGGCTCATGCAATGGAAGGAACGGCCGCGCCAACACTTCGCGACTGATCGCGGATGGCGTTGTTTCAATAGCCGATTCGCGGGTAAGCCGGCCGGTACGTTGAGCCCCACCACAGGATATGTGGTGGTGAACTTCTCCGGCGGGAACTTATTTGGTGTGCATCGACTGGCGATTGCCTTGGCGACTGATTCGTGGCCTCGATATGTGGACCATATTGACCGCAATCGAGCCAACAACAAATTGTCCAATCTCAGGACGTGCACGAAATCTGAAAACCAGTGCAATCGCGGCGTACAGCGGAACAACAAGTGCGGCAGAAAAGGGGTGTACCTGCACGCCCCAGGCAAGTGGAGGGCCAGGGTCATGAAGGGTGGAGTCTTGAAAGACCTTGGTCTATTTGCGAGTGCTGATGAAGCACATTTGGCCTATGCGGCGTCTGCGCAGATCCTGCACGGCGAATTCGTCAATCTTGGGTAGAGAAAATTATGTCTGGAACTTATTCGTTTATCGACGTGTCCGCCAGCCTCGTCGGGCCCGGCGGCGCTTTCAGCCTGGGCTACGGCCAGGCCAATGCGGAAGAGGGCATCACGATCGCGCCCGTGGGCGACAAGAACACGATGATGATCGGCGCCGACGGGGAGGGCATGCACAGCCTGCACGCCGATAAGTCGGGCACGGTGACGCTGCGTTACCTGAAGACGGCGCCGGTGAATGCCACGCTCCAGGCCCTGTACGACGCGCAATCGCTGGACAGCCGCCTGTGGGGCAAGAACCTGATTTCGGTGACCAACAGCGCCAGCGGCGACGTCACGGTCTGCCGATCCTGCGCTTTCAAGCGCAAGCCCGACCTCGGTTATGCGAAGGACGGCGACACCGTGGAATGGGTCTTCGACGCGATGAAGATCGACACGATCCTGGGGACCTACTGATGGCTGAAATCGAACTCTCGGGGAATCGCTACTCGATCGGGCGGCTGAACGCCAAGCAGCAGTTCCATCTGTCGCGGCGGATCGCTCCGATCATCCCGCCGCTGATCCCGGTTTATCTGCGCCTGGCGCAGGGTGGCGCGCCGCTGCTGGGCGATCCGGCCGCGCTGAGCGAACTGTTGCAGCCGTTCACGGACGGCCTGGCGGCGATGAAGGATGAGGACGCGGACTATGTCATGGGCGTCTGCCTGGCCGTCGTCCAGCGCCAGCAGGGCGGGGCATGGGCGAACGTGTGGAGCGCCGCCCAGGGCGTGTGCATGTTCCAGGACATGGACCTGGGCGTGATCCTGCCCCTGATCGTGCGCGTCGTCACGCAGAACCTCGGCCCTTTTTTTCAAGGCCTGCTTACCAGCCAAGGGAGCGGGCCGGGCGAAGCGCAATAGCCTGGGCCAGTCTGCCCGACGGCGAGGACTGGCTGCTGGCGCCGGTCCTGCGCGGCCACATCCACTACGACAGGCTGCTGGACGGCTCTGTTGACCTTGCGGATATCGCGCTCATGAACGACGCGGCAGCCGTCCAGGCAGACAACGAAATGCTCGCACGGCGGGCGATGGAAGATACGCATGGCCGGCAACGCTGAAGTCATCCGCGAGTTTCTTGTAGCCTTGGGCTTCAAGGTCGACCAGAAGGGGCTCAAGACCTTCAAGGACGGGGTCGAGGACGCGACAAAGGGCGTTGTGCGCTTGGTGTCGACCGTCCAGGGTGCCGCCCTGGCGATCAGCGCGAGCGTCGCCGGTTTCGCGTCGAAGATCGAGCATCTGTACTTCGTCGGCCGCCATGTGGGGGCCACCGAGAACAGCTTGCGCGCGCTGAGTGGCGCTGCGCGCGATTTCGGCGTCTCAGCCGATGCCGCGCTTGGCAGCGTGGAGTCCATCGCCAAGTTCATGCGCAACAACCCGGCCGGCGAGTCGTATATCGCTAGCTTGGGCGTCCAGACGCGCGACGCCAATGGGAATCTGCGCGACACGGTCGATCTGGTGGCCGACATCGGCAAGGTGATGGCCAGCAAGCCGACCTGGCTGGCCAGCCAATACGGCAGCGTGCTGGGCATCGACGAAAACCTGCTGCTCGCTATGCGGGATCCGGCATTCGTTGAGCGCCTGCGCCAGATCCGAAAGGAGTCCGAGAACAATGGCATGTCGCGGGCCGCCAAGGACGCGCACGAGTTGATGAACTCGCTGCGCGATCTGGGCCGGACGGCTGACAACATGTTCACGATGATTCAGGCCGACCTGCAGCAGAAGGTGGGCCCGGAGCTGAAGCGCTTCGGGGCGTGGTTCAAGGAGAACTCGCCGGAGATCGCCAAGCGCATCTCGGACGTGGCGCAGGTCGTGCTCAGGATGGCTGAGACGATCATGCCTGTGCTGGGCACGGCGATCGAGAAGTTCATCGAGTGGGATAAGGCCACGAATGGGTGGACCACCAACATCCTGCTGACCGTGGCCGCGCTGAAAGTGCTCGGCGGCTTCCAGATTCTGAGCGGTCTGGCCAAGCTCTCCGGAGCGCTTCGAGGTGTTGGCGCGGCCGCTGCAGCTGCGCAGGCCGGCGCGGCGGTGGGCGGCGCTGCGGCCGCCGGCGGTGGCGCGGCGTTAGGTGCGACGATCGGCACGACCGCGTTGGCGGCGGCCGTGGTCGGCGCGCCGATCGCAATCGGGGGAGCCTACCTGCAGCACCAGATGACGGGCACCGAAGAGGGCATCAAGCAGCGCATCGCCGACCGCCAGGCGCGTCTGAAGGAGAAGGACCAGCTGATTGAGCTGGATCCCCGCAATGCCGCGAAGTACCAGGCCGAGAAGGTCCCGCTGGAAAAGGACATCGCCGAATACCAGAAGAAGCTGGAGCAGCTGAAGGCTGGCGTGGCGTCGCAATCCAGCGCGCCGGCCAACGCCATGGCCGGCGCGCTGTTCGACAATCTGGAGAAGCAGTACGGATTGCCCCAGGGTCTTCTGGATAGCGTTTGGTTGCAGGAGTCGGGTCGCGGCAAGAACATGTTGTCACCAGCCGGGGCGCAGGGGCATTTCATGTTCATGCCGGCAACTGCCAAGGAATGGGGGCTCAACGACCCGAATGACTTGGGGCAGTCGGCCAATGCCGCAGCAAGGTACCTGCAGTGGCTACTGGCTCAGGCTGGCGGCGACTTGAAGAAAGCCTTGGCTGCCTACAACGGCGGAATCGGGAACCTTGGCAGATTGGGGCTGGACGGGATGCCAGCGGAGTCACAGAAGTACTACCGCGATGTGCTTGGACGTATCGATTGGCAGCCATGGCAGAACTACTATGCGGGTGCCTACTACGGCAGGAGACCTGGGGCCGGCGACTCGAAATCAGTCTCTATGAATAGCAACACCACGATCTATGTCAGCGGCGCCCGCGATCCGAAGGCAGTTGGGGATGCGGTGGCGAATGAACAGACGCGCGTCAATGCTGCTGCCGCGCGCACCATGAGTGGGGCGCAAGGATGAGCATTATTGATTCGCTGGGCCTGGACATGATCCTGCTGTCGTCGAAGAAGATCGGCGACATCACGATATCGGCCACGTTGGAAGAGGTCTATCACGACGAGCTGACCATCACGGAGCATCCCGTCGAGAACGGGGCCAACATCAACGACCACGCCTTCAAGCGGGCCAACGAGGTCATCATCAAGTGCGGCTGGAGCAATTCCGACTACACGGCACTGTTGGGGGGGGAGCCGGCCAAGGTGAACAACGGAATGCCGGCCACTTCGACATACGTCGATGCGGTCTATTCGCAGTTGCTGGCGCTGCAGGAGTCCCGCAAGCCGTTCGACCTGGTGACCTGCCGCCGCAAGTACTCGAACATGCTCATCCAGAGCCTGATGGTCATCAACGACGACAAATCGTCGGGCGCGCTTATGGTTACGGCGACGCTGCGCGAGGTCATCATCGTCAAGACGAGGGCGACGACGCTGCCGCCGCGGGATGCGCAGGAGAACCCGGCCGAGACCGCCGAGACGGAGAACAAGGGCACCAAAGCACCAGCGCCGGCCACGCCAGCGCCAGGCGGTGCACAACCGATCCCGATTTCCATGACCGACGGGGTGACAAGTGGCAGTCTATGAAATTCCCCTGAGCCCGGCGCCGCAGACCTTCGGCATCACGCTGGGTGGCGTCGACTACCGCCTCACGCTGCTCTATCGCGGCGGCTGGACCGTCGATATCGCCGACGGCGGCGGCCGGCCGTTGGTAGGCGGCGTCCCGCTGGTGACGGGCGCCGACCTGCTGGAGCAGTTCCGCCACCTGGGATTCCAGGGTGGCCTATTCGTGCAGGGCGCGGCAAGCCCGGACGAGCTGCCCACGTTCACCGACCTGGGCTTCGGGTCGAAGTTGTATTGGGTGACGAGGGTGTAAGGCGTCAAATGCTAAGATCTGTGCCTCGGCACATGGACCACAATCAAAGAGTCGACATGGCAAATCCTGTTCCTGTTTCCAAAGCAGCAGACGCGTTTCGTGAGCTGATAAAGCGCCGGCAGACGGGAGACGGCGTGGGTGGAATTGATGAATTCACTTGCGCCAGACTTGAACGAGCTGCCATTGAAAGCATGGACGTCGATCCCGTGGGCTCGCACCAAGTGCTTGGGGCAGTGGCCGCGTGCCGATGGGATGTTGAAGGCGTTCGTGTGCATTTCTCTCAGGCGATGGAAAAGGGCGGCGGCTATATTGCTCAAGCCAATTTCGCGCGTGCGCTCTATGACGTCAATCGGATTGGCGAGGCGGCAGCGGAAATCGAGATGGCCGCAATGGGCGTGCCGGAGCAGCTGGCGTATCTCAAGCAGGCTATTGCGAATCGGCTCATTGTCGGCGACTGGGAGCGTGCGGTCGTGCTGCTTGATGTACTCGCATTGCGGACTCAAGATCTGGACGCTGACATGGTCCGAGCGCGCAAGACCATAGAGTTTGGCCGAAGACTAGGATTGCGTCATAGTACGGTCGGAGACTGCGTCGGAATTGCCCTGGATTTGTTGGCAGCGGAGCGAGTTCGCATCGTCGGAGTCTCGGATTCGATGGACGATATCGTCGAGGACGGAGCAATCTACTTCGACATTGTTGTGCATGCGACTGCAGATGTGGCGGAGAGCCTGGATGACCGACTGACTCCCTTGCTGTTTGATGGCGTGCAGGACATGCAATTGAACTTTTTTGGGTTGGCGATTAAGTCGGAAGAGGCTGTTCATGGAACCCACTGAGTTCTTGAGTACTGCTCGTCAACTGGTTGCAACAGGCAGCGAAGGGGCCTATCGAAGTGCGGTGTCGCGCGCGTATTATGGTGCCCTACACGCCTGTAATGTGCTTGTCCCCGCCGAATTCGCGCCAAGTCAGGCCGAGATGCATTCGGATGGAAGCCACAATGCCATCATTGGTGCCATGGAGCGATGGGGCAGAAGTCTCGGGGCTGGGCGTACAGATGCGCAGATGGCGGCCAAGAAAATCGCCCAGCTGAAAAGATGGCGCGTGGTGGCTGACTATCGCATCAGACAGAAGTGGGACATAGACGCGGAAAAATGGGTTCGCGTCGCCGAAGAAGTCTTTCGCCTGGTGGAGGCTGCGCGATCAAAGCGCGATGGCCAGGTGGCCAACACAGCCATCTAAGGACCAAAGAAGAAATGCCCCGCTCCGGCGGGGTTTTTTTATGCCCAAAGGAATCAGATGACCACCCAAGAACTCCCCACCATCACCACCTACGGCGATCCCGTGACCGCCGCCGAAGACACCGAGCAGTGGATCCGCAAGACTTCGCTGATCGTCGGCACTGAGGACGCGCTGGACCTGTCGGATCTGCGCTTCATCTTCCGGATCAAGCGCGGCGATACCCAGACCCCCAACACGCTGCATGTGCGTGTCTACAACGTCGCGGAGCAGACTGCGCTGCGCACCATGAAGGAGTTCACCCGCGTAGTGCTGCAAGCGGGCTACGAGGGCAACTACGGCATTGTCTTCGATGGGACCATCATCCAGATCCGCCTCGGTCGTGAGAGCCAGACAGACACCTATGTCGACATCACGGTCGCCGATGGCGACAGCGCGTACAACTTCGGCTTCGTCAACCAGACGCTGGCCGCCGGTGCGACGATGCGGGACGTGGTCGATGCGTCTATGAAAGCTATGGAAAAAAAAGGCGTCACGCGCGGGTACATGGCTTTCCTCACGGAACAGCGGCTAGCTCGCGGGAAAGTGATGTTTGGCCTGGCGCGGAAATTCATGGAAGGGGTGGCCCGGACTACACAATCGGTGTGGAGCATCCAGGACGGAAAGGCGGTCCTTTGGCCCGAAACATCCTACAACCCTGGTGACATACCGGTGATAAGTCCTCAAACAGGTCTGGTGGGCCAGCCCGAGCAAACGTCGAACGGCATCACCGCTCGAATGTTGCTGAATCCCAGCGTGAAAATTGGCACGCTGATTTGGCTGAAGAATGAGGCGATCCAACTATACGGGTATAGCCCAGACATCAAGCAGCAGAGTGAGAACGGCAACATCGAAATGCAGAGCGCCCTGAATGACGATGGCCTGTACTACGTGATGCTAGCCGAGCACTGGGGCGATTCACGGGGCAATGATTGGTACACGGAAGTAGTGTGCCTGGCCGCCGATGTGACGGCTTTTAGAAGCTTCGTGCGGCAGGGCCAAGTTGTGGATCCAGCGCTGGCTATCGTAAAGACCAATCTCTAGGGAACTTGAATCTTGGGAAGGTCAAGCACTTTGAACTTCCCATCTCCTACCGTATCGACGCGCATCAAGAGCTTCTTGGGCATTGTTGAGGACGCCATCTTGGGAACGACGGTGAACACATCCCCATCGATAGTTTCGCCCCAGCAACCGACGTCCCAAACCCCTCGGAACGAGGTGTACTTGCGCATGTGTTCCTTGTTCACCAGGGGCAAGCCGCAAGGTTGCTTGATGTAGTAGATCGTCGGGAATTTGTCTTCAAACACCTGGCCGACCTTGAGCTGGTAGTTGCGCGGCATGTAGACCTCTTCCGCGTTTGCGGACATGCACGTCAAGGCCAGTACGGTCAAAACAACCTTTCTCATATCACCACCATGATCAGACAAGAAAGAACCAACGACCCTGAGCTTGCCTTTCGGCAGTCTTTTCGCGGATCGCAGGCGGAAATCTGGACGGCGCTGCCCGGCATCGTGCAATCGTTCGACGCGGCCGCGCAGACCTGCGTGGTGCAGCCGACGATCATGATGCCGATCCGCGGCGAGGATGAGAAGTTCGTCGCCACGGCGCTGCCGCTGCTGACGGACTGCCCGGTCCACTTCCCCTCAGGTGGGAATTGTACGCTGACATTCCCTGTCAAGGCCGGCGACGAGTGCTTGGTGGTGTTCGCCTCGCGGTGCATCGATAGCTGGTGGCAGTCCGGCGGCGTGCAGGAACAGGCCGAACGGCGCATGCACGACTTGTCTGATGGCTTCGTCTTCGTGGGGGTGCGCTCGCAGCCGCGCACCATTCCGGGCATCAGCACGAGCGTGACGCAGTTGCGCAGCGACGACGGGGCGGCGTTCTTCGAGTTGGATCCGAGCAGCCACAAGCTGCGCATCGTGGCGCCGGGCGGCCTGGAGGTGGTGACGCCGCATGCCACGTTCAGCGAGAGGGTGACTGTGACGGGTCTTTTCACTTTCCTGGGCGGTCTGGTCGGCAGTGCGGTCGCCGGCGCCGCGGCGAAGATCACGGGCGCCATCAACTTCATCGGGACGCTGACGTCGAACGGCAAGCTGATCGACGACACGCATCAGCACAGCGGCGTGCAGCCGGGCAGTGGGACGAGCGGACCTGTGACGTAGATCGAATCCGAGACATCAAGAAAGGCGAAGGCCCCGACCGTGGCAAGCGGTTCGGGGCCTTCTTGTATTCAACCCTCTGAGTTCAGCAGAAGGAAGTACTGGATGAATGTTAGGCGATTTCTTCTGAGGCTGTCTATGAAAAATGGGCTTGAACTGGATGCACCGCTGAACGCTGACTTCAGCAAGGCGCTGGCCTTTGCAGTTCGCATTCTCGCCGTGGCGCTGTCGGCGTGGCTTGTCATAACCGCTATTCGTTGGTGGTAGCCATGAGATATCGAAAGCTCGACGAAAACGGGGACTACTCGTTCGGCGGGCAGCAGGCCGACTATTACCGGGACACGCCGTTGGCGGTGGCCCAGGCGGTACAGACGCGGTTGATGCTGTTCCGTGGGGAGTGGTTTCTGGACACGACGGACGGGACGCCGTGGATGACGGAAGTTCTGGGCAAGAACACGCGCGCGACCTATGACGCGGCGATTCGCCAGCGCATCCTCGGGACGCCGGGGGTAACTGAGCTGGTGAGCTACAGCAGCGACCTTGATACCGAGGCGCGGCAGGTGGCCATCGCGGCGACGATCAACACTGTCTACGGACAGACCACAGTGCAGGCGAGGATTTGATGGCCATCACGACTACGGCGCCGACGGTGGACGCGACCGGCATCCATGCGCCGACCTATGCAGATGTCTTGAACTACCTGCAGACGCAGTTCCGCGCGATCTACGGGGCCGACGTGTATCTGGGCTCGGACAGCCAGGACGGGCAATTTCTGGCGATTCTGGCGTCTGCGATCAACGACACGAACACGGTGGCGGTTCAGGTTTACAACTCGTTTTCGCCGGCGAAGGGCATCGGCGAGGCGCTGTCCAGCAACGTGAAGATCAACGGCATCAAGCGGGCTAAGGCCAGCGCGTCGACCGTGGATCTGCGGATCGTGGGCCAAGCGGGAACCACGATCGTGAATGGCATTGCGAAGGACGCGAATCAGCAGCAATGGGCGCTTCCCGCGACGGTGGTTGTTCCGCCGGCCGGAGAAGTCACCGTTACTGCATCGAGCACGCAGCAGGGCGCCGTTTCGGCGGCGGCCGGCACGATCACGCAGATCGGCACGCCGACGCTGGGTTGGCAGTCGGTGACCAACCCGGCCGCCGCCACGCCCGGCGCGCCCGTCGAAAGCGACGCGGCACTGCGGGTTCGGCAAGCCGTGTCGGTGGCGCTGCCGTCGCGCACCGTGCTGGAAGGCACCGTTGGGGCGGTGGCGTCGATTGCCGGCGTCGCGCGCTATCGAGCCTACGAGAACGACACGAGCGCCACCGACGGCAATGGCATCCCGTCGCACAGTATCAGCCTGGTGGTGGACGGCGGCGATGCGATGGCGATTGCCAGCGCGATCGCTGCGAAGAAGACGCCGGGGACGGGAACCTACGGGACAACCACGGAGATCGTCACGGACATCTACGGCATTGCGCATCCGATCCGCTTCTTCCGGCCCACGACGGCGCCGATCACCGCCGCACTGACGATCAAGGCACTGACCGGCTACACGACGGCGGTGGGAGGTCAGATCAAGGACGCGGTGGTTGCCTACGTGAATGCAGTGGCGATCGGGGGGGGACTGAGCGGATCCGTTGAGTGGGGCGACGCAATCACGGCCGCAAACTCTGTGGGCGGAGGCACCGTGTACAAGCTGGTGTCGCTGACGCTGTCGGGCCCCAGCGGCGCAGGTACGCCGGACGTGCCTCTGGCATTCAACGCCGCGGCGGCGATGACGCCGGCGGCCATAGTGCTGACGGTGATCTAGATGGCTGACCTGGAGAAGTACCTAGGGCTCGTGACGGCATTCCATCGCGACAAGCCTAAGTTCAACGGCATGTTGGGCGGCGTAGCGCACTGCTTTGTTGATGCGCAGAAGGCATTCGCCGGCTTGGTTGCGGCCTTCGACCTGGACCTTGCAATCGGCGTCCAACTCGACGCTGTCGGGCTGTGGGTGGGGATATCTCGCCACGTCCGGACGCCGCTTGTGGGTGTTTATTTTTCGTTCGACGTGGCCGGCCTCGGTTTGGACGAAGGCGTTTGGCAAGGCCCCTTCGATCCAGGTTCTGGCGTCACGACGTTAGACGATGACACGTATAGGTTGCTGATCCGCGCCAAGATCGCGGCCAATCACTGGGACGGAACGTTGGAGGCGTCGGCAGCAATCCTGAAGTTGATCTTCGGAGATCTGACGCACGTATTTATTCAGGACAACGGCGACATGTCGATCGACATTGGCGTCTCGGGTGAACGGCCTTCGGAAATTTTTCTCGCGCTCTTGACCGGGGGCTACATCCCGATCAAGCCCGAAGGCGTGCGCATCAAGTACTACGTGGTTCCCGACCAGGACGGCCCGCTATTTGGGTTCGACGTGACCAACGAATACATCTCCGGATACGACAGTGGTATCTGGGGCACTCTGATTTCTTGAGGAGTTCAGAAAGTGGCAACGAATCAATTTCTCCCATTCGGCGCGGGCGCTGGTGCCAACGTGATGACAGCTGCCGAGTACTCGGCGCTCCCCGCGCGTACATCAGGATTTCAGTCTGGCGTGGCAAAGTCGCGGGAGGTCAATACGCCCATACGGCAGGCCGCATTTGTGGCCTCCATGATCGGGCAATTCATCGCGGACAATACGGGGCAGGACGTGCTGGACAACGCTGATCGCGCGGCGCTGGAGGCCAGCTTTATCGCTGCACTGAACGCGGTCGTCAATCGGCAGCAGTCTCCAAACGACGCGACTGCCGGCCGCGCGCTCACTGTCGGGAACGCCTTCGGTATCGGAGCGGTAAACCATCTCAACCAGGTCGATCTCGACACAGTTCGAACTTCGGGGCTCTACAGCCAGTGGAACAGCTCTTGGGCGACGATCGCCAGCCACTACCCGGTTGCCGGAATCAACGGCACTGGGAGTCTTGTCGTTGTGAGCTCGGGTAATGGCGGCATCA